>NZ_JBKYMO010000357.1:0-6013 GCF_047302915.1 Massilia sp. CT11-108
GTGCTCGACGGCCTTGCTGCGCGCGACGACGGCCAGGCGCACGGCGGCGATGTGTTGCCAGTCGCCCGCGTCGCCCACCGTGCCCGAACCGTCCGCATCGATCATCGTGGCCGTCCAGCGGTTCACCTGCAAGCCGTTCTGCGGCAGGAACGCGCTCCCCGTGCGGGTGTCGATGCCGTACTGGGCCTTGATGGAGACGATGTCCTCGGCCACGGTCGACGGCTGCCCCGCCGCGTCCACCGGCGCCGCCGCCTGCAGCTGCAGGTAGCCGTCCGCCACTGACCACGAGCGAAACGCCAGGTTCCCGGCCGGGCCGAGGTCGAACACGCGCGCGGCGTAGCCCTTGAACGTGGCCGTCGACGTGTTGTCGTTAAAGCGCATGCCGCCGCCGGACGCCAGCAGGACGCGCGTGGCCGTCTGGTCGTTGTCGGAACGCTGGACGAGACGGCAGTCGGCACCCGGCTGCTCGGGCGCGACGACGAGCACGTCGCCCTGGCTGAAACCGTACACGATGCGGTCCACGTCGAGCTGCGTGGCGCCGGCCGCAGCGTCGCTGGTCAGACGCAGCGTGGGCGTGCCGCCGACCGACGTGCCGGCATAGAACGAGATCCGGTCCGCGTCCGCACCGTGCGACTCGATCACGACGGGCGCAAGCGGCGTCACGGTCGCCGTGCCGCGCGGCGCGGGCGCCAGCTCGTATCCCGCCGTGTCGCTGAACTGCGTGTTGCAGCCGGCGATGATGGGATCGTTGAGGCCATAACCGGCATTACCCGCGTCGTTAGCGAGCGAGAACAGCGCGACCATCCCGTTCTGCATTTCGTCCGAGCCCCCCAGCGCGGTGCGGCGCGTCTGTTCGGCGCCCCCCACCATGCGCAGCGCAAACAGGAGTGCCAGCAGGCCGATGGCCACGCTGACCATCAGCTCGACGAGCGAGAAGCCCCCTGCCCGGCGCGATGGCGCGCGCATCATGTCGCCGCCGCCAGGTAGGACACGACCCGGTGCGCGTTCTGTGCCGCCCCCGTCTTGCGGGTCCAGGAAATCGTGATCGCCACGCGCGTGCGCCCGGCCGCGGGCGTCACGGCGATCACCACCTGCGCATTCGGGATACGCGCACGCGTGTCGTCGTACCACGGCTGCAGGCGCGCGTTCGGCGTCGCGCCCGCGGCCAGCGCGTACGCGCCCGCGTTCGGCAGGTCGACGGCCATCATGCCGAGCAGCCGGTCGGCCTGCTCGGCGTCGTCGGCATGCAGGCGCGGTCGATGGGCGCCCTGGCCGACCGCCAGCAACACGGCGGCGACGATGGATTCGATCAGGGCCATGCCCTGCTGGCGGCGTGCGATCATGGCGGGCACCCGCGGACGTCGTGCGCCGGCGCCGCCGGGTCGCAGATGGACGCGATGCCGGCCAGCGTCAACACGACGGCCAGCGGGGCGAAGGCGTGCGCGCGCGTGAGCGACGGCGCCATGTCGATCCGCGCGAGATACGGCGCGACGGCCGTATCGACCCAGCCCAGCGGCGTGAAATAGACTTCGGTGGCGCCGGACGGGCTCACGGCCTGCGCGAGGTCGCTCTCGCCCGGCATGGGGGGGGCGCTCGGGGCGTGGGCGGGGTGGGGGGGGGGGGGCGGGGGCGCCCCGCCCGCCGCGGGGGGGGCGCTCGACCAGCCGCCCGTCACGTCGTTGCACGGCGTGCCCGACGTCGGGAAGCAGATGTCGACGCGCCAGTCCATCTTGCCGTTGGCGGCGTTTTCGGTCAGCACGAGCCGGCTGTGGCTGTTGTGCGCGATCGCCGCGTTGCGCGCGAGCGTGAAGCCGTCCTGGTAAAACACGGCGGCCGCCAGCGCCTTGCGGCCCAGCAGCCAGTCCGACATGGACGGCAAGCCGACCGCGAGCACGATGCCCATGATGGCGACGACCACCGCGGCCTCGATCAGCGTGAAGCCGCGCGCCGCCGGCGGGAGCGTCACTGGGTGCACTGGCCACCCTTGCGGTCGATCCAGCACGACGTGCTCGTACCCCACCCGGTCGGCGCGGCCGTCGTCGCGCGGCTGCCGTTCTGGTCGACCGTGTAGACGAAGCCCGCCACCGGACCGGCACCCGTCGCCGTCACGGTGTACGCGGACGCGGTCGCGCCGCTCAGCGCGAACGTGAAGCTGGCACTGTTCGGCGGTAGCCGGTCGAAGCCGGCGTACGTGTGGGGACTGCCGTTGTTCCAGTAATCCTCGGCGGCGATCTGCACACTGCCGAGGCCCGAGAACGCTTCGGTCAGTCGCGCCCGTATCACGTAGTCGCGATAGGTCGGGACGGCGATGGCGCTGAGGATGCCGACGATCGCGACGACGACAAGGATCTCGATCAGCGTGAAGCCGCGTTCGCGCCGGGTGGTCAGGGAACGTGTTTTCATAAACATTGGGTGAAAGTTTCCGCGCGTCAATATTAGCGCAACCTCGCACGACGTGGTCGTAAAAAAGCGACGAAACCAGGCTTTTTGGACGGGAACGAGACAGTTTTTTTCGCATGTAATACGAGAAATTACGAATGTTTTAACAGGATTTATCAGATCCATAAGGCGCTCCGCGTGGTTGGCATCGAGGTGGCAGGATAGTGTTCTCTCGACAACAACGCGACGCATGGACTACCTCGACATCCTGTTGCGCCTGACGGTCTCGGTCCTTGTCGGCGGCATGATCGGCCTGGACCGCAACCTGCACGGCAAGCCCACCGGCATCCGCACCCTGGGACTCGTATGCCTGGGCGCCTGCGTGTGGATCACCGCGATCCTCGGCATCCTGTGCGGCATGGGCTCGTGGCAGATCGCCGCGATCGCCCTCGTCCTCGTGTTCGTCCTGTTCGTGTGCGGCAAGCCCATCGAGCGGGCGTTGCACCGGCGCTGGCTGGACAAGCCGGAACAGGAGAAGCAGGCGATCCGCCTGCATGAGGAATGAGCGTCAGGACGCCGGCGGCACCACCGGCAGCTTGATCGTGAAGACGGTGCCGACATCCGGCTTCGACGCCACGTCGATACGCCCGCCGTGCTTGTTGACGATGCTGTACGACAGCGACAGGCCGAGGCCCGTCCCGCTGCCCACCGGCTTGGTGGTGAAGAACGGTTCGAAGATGCGTTTCAGGTTGTCCTGCGGGATGCCGCAGCCGTTGTCGCTGATCTTCACCCACACCCAGCCCTCGCTCGCCCCGGTGGCGATCGTGATCACGCCCTTGTTCTTGATGGCCTGGGCGGCATTCACGAGCAGGTTCATGAACACCTGGTTCAGCTGCGAGGCCAGGCACTTGATTTCCGGGAGCTTGCCGTAGTGCTTCTCGACCGTCGCCTTGTACTTGATCTCGTTGGCGACGATGTTGAGCGTCGTGTCCAGGCCCGCGTGCACGTCCGCGTACTGCCAGTCGTTCTGGCCGACGTGCGAAAAATCCTTCAGCGCCTGGACGATGTCCTTCACGCGCTTCAGGCCGTCCATCGACTCGCTCACGAGGTCGGCGATGTCGTCCTTCAGGTAGCCGAGGTCGGCCTCGCGGTTGATCGCCTCGATCTGCGCCGTCAGCGCCGAGCCGGGCGCCGCCTTCTGCACCGCCTCGCCGTACGCGTCCACCACGTTCAGCAGCGTGTCCACGTAGTGCCCCAACGTCCCCATATTGGAGTTGACGAAGCCGATCGGGTTGTTGATCTCGTGCGCGACGCCGGCCGCCAGCTGGCCGATCGACGCCATCTTTTCCGACTGCAGCAGCTGCTCGTGCGCCTCGCTCAGGCGGGCGATCAGTTGCTGCTGTTTCTGCTCCATGTTCTTGCGCGAGGTGATGTCCGTCAGCGAGCCGATGACTTCCACCGGCGTGCCGTGCTCGTCGCGGATCAGGCGCAGGCGGTCGTGCATCCACACGAACTCGCCGCTCGCGGTGCGGAACCGGTATTCGTATGTGCGCTCGCCTTCCACGAACAGCTGGGCCAGGCTGGAAAAGATGCTCGGCGCGTCGTCCGGATGGAGATGGTCGAACCAGAAGTTCGGATCGGCCAGCATCTCTTCCGGCCGGTAGCCGAGGACGTTGTAGGCATTGTTGCTCACGAACGTCATCTTGAAGTCGCCGCTGGGCACGGTTGCGTAGATGATCGCCGGCGTGTTGTCGATCAGGTATTGCAGCCGGACCAGGGGCGACGCGGCTTCGGCCGGCGCGGGACTCGACGATAGCGATTCGAAAACTTCAAATTCCATGGCGATGGCTCGACATATTTACGGAAATTCCATTATCCGGAGGAAACGCCGAGCGTGGGGGCTTTCTTGAAACTCTTGCATGCAAGAGTTTCGGTCGCTATCGCCTGATTACAACAGTCGGCCTTACTGCGCCTGGGTGTCCAGTGTCACCTGCGCCCCTTCGAGCCCGTCGGCGCTGGCCGTCAGGGTCAGCTTGCCCGCTTCGCCCGCCTTCGTCTTCACGATGGCCAGCGCCAGGCCGTTGAAGGCCTTGCGCTGCGGCGACTGGAACGCTTCCAGGTCGGTCGCGTCGCCATTGTCCGTCGCGACGATCTCGCCCGGCCCGGACAGCTTGAAGGTGATGCGGTCATGCGAGCGCGGTACCTGACGGCCATCCTTGTCCGCGATCGTGACCGTCACGAACGACAAGTCCTTCCCGTCCGCGCGCAGCCTGGCACGGTCGGCCGACACGAGCAGCTTCGCGGGCGCGCCCGTCGTCGCGACGGTGTCCTCGGCCCAGCGCTTGCCCTTCTTGTACACGACCGCTTTCAAGGTGCCGGGCTGGTGGACGACGTCGTCCCAGCGCAGGCGGTAGTCGCGCGGGCCGCGCTTCTTGCGGCCCAGCGATTTGCCGTTCAGGAACAGCTCCGCCTCGTCGCCGGACGTGTACAAATGCACCGGCGTCACCTGGCCCACGCGCTCCGGCCAGTTCCAGTGCGGCAGCAGGTGCGCCATCGGCAGTTCCGGACGCCAGCGGGCCTGGTACAAGTAGAAGCGGTCCTTCTTGAAGCCGGCCAGGTCGATGATGCCGAAGTACGAGCTGCGCGACGGCATCGCGATCTTCTTCAGCGTCGCCAGTTCCTGCGCGGCGCGCGCCTGCTGGGCGGGATCGGTGAAGTTCAGCAGGTTCGTCGTGTCGTCGTTGTACGGCGTCGGCTCGCCCAGGTAGTCGAAGCCGGTCCACACGAATTCGCCCGCCACGAACGGATTGTCGTCCTGCCCCTTGAATTCGACGTCGGGCGACGTCGCCCACGGCGGCGCCGTCAGGTCGTAGCTGCTGACCTGGAAGTTGGCGGCGCCTTTCGATTTGTCGTCGCTGACCGGGAAGAAGTATTCGCCGCGCGAGCTGATCGTCGACGCGGTCTCGCTGCCGTAGATCGGCAGGTAGGGCGCGGACGCATGCATCTTGCCGTACTCGCCCGGCTTGTAGTTGTAGCCGAAGATGTCGACCACGTTCTGGAAGCCGTTGTAGCCGGAATCCGTGTGGTTGTATGCGGACGTGATCGGGCGCGTGCGGTCCTCGCCGCGCGCGATCTCGGCCAGGTGCGCGGCCAGCTTCCAGCCTTCCGGCTTGCCCTGCTCCGGGATCTCGTTGCCGGTGCTCCAGGCGATCACGCTCGGGTGGTTACGGTCGCGCCGGATCTGCGCGCGCAGGTCCTTCTCGTGCCATTCGTCGAACGACGTGTGGTAGTCGTTCGGCGTCTTCTTTTCGTGCCACATGTCGAACGCCTCGTCCAGCACGACGAAGCCCATGCGGTCGGCGAGGTCCAGCAGCTCCGGCGCCGGCGGGTTGTGGCTCGTGCGGATCGCGTTCGTGCCCATCTCGCGCAGCAGCTCGAGCTGGCGCTCGAGGGCGCGCTCGTTGATCGCGCTGCCCAGCGCGCCCAGGTCGTGGTGCATGCACACGCCGTTCAGCGGCACGCGCTGGCCGTTCAGCAGGAAGCCCTTGTTCGCGTCGAACACGGCGCTGCGGATGCCGAACGGGGTCTCGACGACGTCCGTCACCACCGTCACGGAAAACGGCCAGGTGACGGA
>NZ_JBKYMO010000358.1:0-6011 GCF_047302915.1 Massilia sp. CT11-108
CCCCGGGCGCCACCGCGGCGGCGGCCCTGACGGACGAAGCGGCGGCAGCATCGACCAGCGGCACGCTGCCGGTCCAGGCGCTGCTCGAGGAATACGATTTGCCTCCGGCCGGCTCGGCCGTGGATGTGATGGTCGACCACCTGAAAGTCCTGGCGGGCAAGGAGCCGGAGCGGGTGGCGGAAGTGGTCAAACAATGGGTGCAAAAGAAAAATGCCGGATCTGAACAATAACGACGTGCAGGAAGCAGTGCTGAGCCCGGTCGAACAGGCCGCAATCGTATTGCTGTCCATTGGTGAAGAACCGGCTGCGGCCGTTCTGCGCTGCCTCGAACGCGAGGAATTGATCGAACTGACCCAGGTGATGAGCCGCATGAGCGGCATCAAGGTCGACGCCGTGAAGAACTCGATCCAGAAGTTCTTCGACGACTACCGCCAGCAGAGCGGCCTGCACGGCGCTTCGCGCAGCTACCTGAAGCGTTCGCTCGACCTGGCCCTGGGCAGCGAGATCGCCAATTCCGTGCTCAACACGATCTACGGCGACGCCATCCGCCCGATGATGGCGCGCCTGCAGTACGCATCGCCGAAGTGGCTGGCCGACTACATCGCCGCCGAACACGTGCAGATGCAGGCCGTGTTCCTCGCCTTCCTGCCGCCCGCGCTGGCCGGCCAGATCATCGATGCGCTGCCGGAAGGCAGCCGCGAGATGGTCCTGCTGAACCTGGCGCGCCTGGAAGAGATCGACCGCGACCTGCTCACCGAGCTGGAAGAGCTGGTGCAGCGCTGCCTGTCCGCGCTGGACACGCAGAGCGCCACCGTGGAAGGCGTGCGCCAGGCGGCGGACATCCTGAACCGCCTGCCGAACAACCGCGCCACGATGGTCGAGCTGCTGCGCGCGCACGATCCGGATGTCGTGTCGAAGATCGAGATGTCGATGTACGACTTCTTCATCCTGTCGAAACAGACCGAGCAGACGATCACCCGCCTGCTCGACGAGATTCCGCTGGAGCAGTGGGCGATCGCGCTCAAGGGTGCCGAACCCGCGCTGCGCGACGCGCTGCTCGGCGCGATGCCGAAGCGCCAGGCACAGAGCTTCGAGGACCTCATGAAGCGTTCCGGCCCGGTGCCGATGTCGCGCATCGTGCAGACGCGCCAGGAGATCATGGCGCAGGTCAAGGAGCTCGTCGACAACGGTGAGATCGAAGTCCAGCTGTTTGCCGAGGCGACTGCCGAATGAAGCAGTTCCGGCCTTATCACTTCCCGCCGCTGGCGCAGTTCATCGCCGCCGGCGCGGCCAAGGGCGCGCAATCGTCGTCCTCCGCCACGCCGACCGAGGACTGGCAGAGCGCGGTGGCCGACGGCTATCGCCAGGGCCAGCGCGAAGGCTATGAAGTCGGACTGGACGAAGGCCGTGCCGACGGCTATGACGCGGGCCATGCCGAAGGCGTGGAGCGCGGCATCGCCGAAGGCCGCCAGCAGGCGCTGGCCGAACTGGAGCAGATGGCCAAGCCGGTCGACGCCATGCTGCGCAGCCTGAAGAAGATGAAGACCGAATTCCGCAACGCCCAGCGCAAGGAAGTGGTGGACCTGGTCGGCAAGATCGCCCGCCAGGTGATCCGCGCCGAGCTGGCGCTGCAACCCGTGCAGATGCTGAACCTCGTCGACGAGGCGCTGGCCGCGATGCCGCCGACGCGCGACGAGGTGGAAGTGTTCATGAATCCGGAAGAACTCAAGCGCATCCAGGAACTCGATCCGAAGCGCGCCAAGAAGTGGAACCTGATGTCCGATCCCGCCCTGGACCTGGGCGAGTGCCGCGTTCGTGCGGGCGACCATGAAGTGGACGCCGGCTGCCAGAACCGCCTCGCCGCCTGCATGACGCAAGTCCGCGAAAGCCTGGACTCGGCCGCGAAGGAGGACGCCGAGTGAGCGCACTGGCCGAAACCCTGCGCGCGCTCGAGATCAAGGCCCCGCCGGTCGCGACGCCCACCGGGCGCCTCGTCGCCGTGCAGGGCCTGCTGCTCGAAAGCGTGGGCTGCCGCCTGCACACGGGCCAGCGCTGCCGCGTCGAGACCGTCGACGGCTCGTGGCTCGACGCGCAGGTCGTGGGCTTCCGCGACAAGGTCACGTACCTGATGCCGTTCAAGCAGGCCGACGGCCTCGTGACCGGCGCGCGCGTGCTGCCGGCCACGGGCCCGTCCAGCATCCAGATCGGCCCGTCGTGGATGGGCCGCATGGTGAACGGCCTGGGCGAACCGATCGACGGCCGCGGCAAGCTGGGTGGAGAGGAAACCCTGTCGACGACGCCGCCGAAGGTCAACCCGCTGCGCAAGGCCCCGGTGGAAGAACCGCTGGACGTCGGCGTGCGCGCGATCAATTCGATGCTCACGCTCGGCAAGGGCCAGCGCGTCGGCCTGATGGCCGGTTCCGGCGTGGGTAAATCCGTGCTGCTCGGCCTGATCACGCGCCAGACCGTGGCCGACGTGATCGTCGTGGGCCTGATCGGCGAGCGTAACCGCGAGGTGCGCGAATTCGTCGAGAAGTCGCTCGGCGCGGAGGGTTTGCGTCGAGCTGTCGTCGTCGTGGCGCCGGCCGATGAAAGCCCATTGATGCGCGTGATGGCGACGGAACTGTGCCACTCGATCGCGGCGCATTTCCGCGACCGCGGCCAGAACGTGCTGCTGCTGTGCGATTCGCTGACGCGCTATGCGATGGCGCTGCGCGAAGTGGCGCTGTCGCTGGGCGAGCCGCCGGCCACGCGCGGCTATCCGCCGTCGGTGTTCTCGAACCTGCCGCAGCTCGTCGAATCGGCCGGCAACGGCGAAAACGAACAGGGCAGCATGAGCGCCATCTACACCGTGCTGGCGGAAGGCGACGACCAGCAGGACCCGGTCGTCGACAGCGCCCGCGCGATCCTCGACGGCCACATCGTGCTGACGCGCGAACTGGCCGAACGCGGGCACTACCCGGCGATCGACGTGGCGCAATCCATCAGCCGCTGCATGGCGCAGGTGGTGACGCCGGAACACTCCCAGGCGGCGCGCAAGCTGAAGGCCGCGCTGGCGAAGCATGCGCGCGTGCGCGACCTGATCCCGCTCGGCGCGTACCAGCCGGGCGCCGATCCGGAAACCGACCGCGCCGTGAAGCTGCACCCGCACATCGAGGCGTTCCTGTGCCAGGGCACGCGCGAAGACGCGCCGTTCGCGGACTGCGTCGACCAACTGAAAGCGATGATGGCATGAGCAAGCGCGAGACGATCACCAGCCTGGACACGCTCGTACGCGTGCGCAGCACCGAAGTGGAACGCATGCAGACGGCGCTGGCGAAGAAGGAGGCGACGCGTGCGCGCTACCAGGCCAGCGTGGAGCGCCTGACGGCGTTGGCGGAAGACAGCGGCCCGTCGGGGCAGCCGGCCGGCGCACGCGCGCTGTCGCCGGCGCTGGCCATCAACTGCGGCAATTACAAGCAGGCCGTGTTCGCGCTGGCGGATACGCACCGGACCGACCTGCAGTTGCACGAGGCCGACATGGCCGTCGCGCAGAAGCACCTGGCCCAGGCCTGGACGCGGCGCGAGCTGCTGGGCAAGGTGCTGGAGCAGCACGAGGTCGCGTATGCGCGTGCGCAGGAACGCACGCAGCGCAAACGCGAAGACGAGATCGCCACGCAGTCGTGGCTGGCAAAGAACGTATAAGCAGGAGAACCGATATGGCAACGAGCGCGATCACCGCCCCCACCTACGACCCGACCAGCACCGCCAAGGCCCTGGCCGACAAGTACATCGAAGGTGCACAGACCCAGCTGACCACGCAGACCAATACGGCGAACGCCACGGCCAAGGCCCTGACGACGCTGAGCTCCGCGATCTCGGCTTACCAGACGTCCCTCGCCAGCCTGGCCGGCGTCGGCAAGTCGATGCTCGCCCAGAGCGCCACGTTGTCCGACACGACGCTCGGTACGGCCACCGCCAACTCGACCGCGGCGCCCGGCGCCTACAGCGTTTTCGTCAAACAGGTGGCCACGCCGAGCCAGATCGCCTACAACCTGGGCGACTTCGACCTGAGCGCGGAACAGCAGCCCGATGGCACCTACCAGCCCGGCGTATTGAAGCTGAACCTGGCCGACCCGTCCGACCTTGCCGCGACCCCGGTCACCATCAACGTCGACCTCGCCGCCGCCGATGCGGACAAGAACGGCACGCTCACCGCGCGCGAGCTTGCGGTGGCCATCAACCAGTCCGCCGACAATGGCGGCAAGGTCACGGCCGGCATCGTCACGATCGGCACCGGCGCCAGCGCGACGTCGCGTCTCGTGCTGTCGTCGACGAAAACCGGCGCGGCGAACACCATCTCGCTCGATACGACCGGCGTGCTCGACGCCAACCTGCAGTCCGCCCTGAACGCCGCGCCCACGGTCATGAGTACGGCCCAGGACGCCATCGTCAACTTCGGCGATCCCACCGATCCCACGACGGAAGTCACGCAGGCGTCGAACATCTTCACGAACATCGACGGCGTATCGTTCACGGCGACCAAGGCCCAGGCGCCGGGCGCCACGCCGATCACGCTGACGGTGGGCGGCAACGCCACCGGCACGACGGCGAACGTGCAGGCGTTCGTCGACGCCTACAACAAACTCAAGAGCGCACTCGACGGCCTCCTCTCGTCGGGCGATGCCAAGAACAACGTCGCGGCCGGCGCGTTTGCTCACGACGCGGGCGTGACCGCGCTGCGCAACCGCGTCGTCGACCTGCTGCGGCCGAGCGGCGTGCTGTCGCTGGCCAGCTACGGCATCACGGCCGCGCACGACGGCACCCTCAGCCTGGATTCGGCGCGCCTGCAAAAGCAGCTGGCCGTCAATCCGACCGGCCTCGACACGCTGATCGGTACCGCCAGCACGTCGGCACCGAAAGGCATCGCGGGCTCGCTGAACACCTACCTGAACATGTGGAGCAACACGACCAGCGGCCAGATCCAGCAGCGTACCGACGCCAACAGCAAGCTGCAGTCGCGCCTGACCGAGCGCCAGACGGACCTCGATGACAAGTACAACGCGGCCTACCAGCGCTACCTGAAGCAGTACACCGCCCTGCAGGCCCTGCAGTCGACCATGCAAAACAATTCTTCGATGTTCAGCGCGCTGTTCAACAGCAGCTCATCCAACTGAGAGATTCGAGATGTCTTATACCGAAGCCTACAGCAGCTATCACGCCACCAGCCTGGACGCGCAAACGTCGCGCGCCTCGCCGATCGAACTCGTCCTGGTGCTGACCGATGGCCTGCTCGACGAACTGGCACGCGCCCGCGCCCACATCGTGGCCAAGCGCTACGAACAGCGCGCCCACAGCATCAACAAATGCGTCGACATCATCAACGGCCTGTCCAGCTCGCTCGATTTCGAGACCGGCGGCCAGGTCGTCGCCAACCTCGCCAACCTGTATGACTTCTGCGTCACGCACCTGCACGGCGCCGGCATCAAGCAGGACCCGGCGATGATCGACGAGGTCGTGCGCATCCTGACCACCATCCGCCAGGGCTGGGCCGGCGTACAGGCGCGCAATGGCTGACAGGACCGACCGGCTTGCACCGCTGGCGCTATTAGGCAATGCCCTGCAGGACGCCGCCGCGCGCCAGGACTGGGACCGGCTGGGCGAACAGGCCCGTGCCCTCTTCCCGGCCTTGAACGCGCTCGCCGCACAGGGGCCGTGGACCGCCGGGGAACGCGCCGCGCTGGAACGCGTGCGTGCCCAGCACGACACGGCCGCGCGCGAGGTGGCCGCCGCCGCGCGCGCGCTCGAACCGCGCCTGGAAGAGATGCGCGCCAACAAGGACGGCTGGATCGCCTACGCGATGCACAGCGAAACAGAATCAGGCGCAAGCCAGGAATGACCATGATGCTCAACACCGCAAACCCGTCCACGTCGGCCCCGCCGGCCGCCAAGCAGGCGAATGCCCCGGCTGCCGCCAAGGATGCACCGACCGCGGCGGCACCCACGCAATCCACGGCCGACGGCGCCGCGGT
>NZ_JBKYMO010000359.1:0-6005 GCF_047302915.1 Massilia sp. CT11-108
GCGCGGCGGCGAACCGCGGCGGCGGGATCGATCCAGCCATGTTCGACTTCCTTCCCTGAACGCGTGACGAGCGCAAGGATAGGGGGCCTCACTTAGCGAATACTTAGCCGCTGGCGCAGTCGCATTACGCGCCCTGCCGCAGCGGTATGGAGGCATACCGATGGCGCTGCCGGTAACCGGAACCTGGCGTAAACATGAACCGTATTGATTTCCTGACGCTAAGGGTTTGCTAAGTCGGCCTGCCTACCATTGCCGGGTTCCCTCAGCTGCCGATCCGGCGATATGAAATATTTTGCATCTCTCATGCTGGCGCTGGCGTTCCTGTCAGGGCCGGTATCCAGCGTCCAGGCGCGCGCTGCGCGCACCGTCAAGGTCGTCAAGACGAAACCGGCACATACGCACCGGCATGCCAGGCCGCACAGGCGCCATCGGGCGCCGGGGGCGCGGGCGGTCAGGATGGTGGCGCTGAAGTCCAGCGCCGTCCTCATCCTCGACCCGAAGACGAAGGCCGTCCTGTATGGGAAGAATGCGCAGGCCGTCATGCCCATCGCTTCCCTGACGAAGCTGATGACGGCCCTGGTCGTCCTGGAAGCGAAGCAGGACATGGCGGAGGTGCTGGCCGTCACGGATGCGGACGTCGACCGTCTCAAATACTCGTCGTCGCGGCTGCACGTCGGTACGCGCCTGTCGCGCTCGGCCATGCTGCACATTGCACTGATGAGTTCGGAGAACCGCGCGGCGTCGGCGCTCGGGCGGCACTATCCGGGAGGAACGAAGGCATTTGTCGCGGCCATGAATGCGAAGGCACGGGCGCTGGGCATGCGGCGTACGCATTTCGTGGAACCGACCGGCCTGTCGAGCGCCAACGTCTCCACGCCGGAAGACCTGGCCCGTCTCGTCGTTGCCGCCGAACGCCATGCGCTCATACGGCGGTATTCGACGGACCGGCATTTCACGATTCGCCAGGGCCGGCAGCATACCGACTACCACAACACGAACCGGCTGACGGCAAACCCGCGCTGGAAGATCCGGCTGCAGAAGACGGGTTACATCGCCGAGGCCGGCCGTTGCATGGTCCTGCACGCCACTGTCGCGGGGCGCCCGACGGTCATGGTGTTCCTCGACGCGCAGGGAAAATTTTCCCGTGCGGCCGACGCCAACCGGGTGCGCGCATGGCTGGCCAGAAACCGGCTCGCGGCACGCGGCTGAGTCCGCACTCGCAGCGATTGAACTTGGGCGGCAATCGTGCAACGATTTGATGCATCGCCGCAAGAAATGTTTGGACAAATGCGACGCGTGGGCGAAAATTCTCCGGTTATCCTCTGTTGCCCGCCGATTTCATGAACGGACCCGACACCCAACCCACGCCGCCATCGCTGCGCGCCGCTATCGCCCACCGTTTCAGCCTCCACGACGACAAGGCGGACGACGCCGAGATCGACCGCGCCATCCGCGCCGGCGTGGAGTTGCAGGGCGCGACGTTGTGGATCCTGATGCTGGCGATCCTGATCGCGTCCGTCGGCCTGAACACCAACTCCACTGCCGTGATCATCGGCGCCATGCTGGTGTCGCCGCTGATGGGGCCGATCGTCGGGTTCGGCTACGGGATCGGCATCCTCGACTTCGCGCTGATCCGCCGCGCGCTCGCCAACCTCGGCATTGCCGCCACGATCAGCCTGTCGACCTCGACGCTGTATTTCCTCGTCACGCCGCTGGCCGAGGCGCAGTCGGAACTGCTGGCGCGGACGACGCCCTCGCTGTGGGACGTCCTGATCGCGCTGGCGGGCGGGCTGGCCGGCATCATCGGGCAGACCCGGCGCGAGAAGTCGAACGTGATCCCCGGCGTGGCCATCGCGACGGCGCTGATGCCGCCGCTGTGCACGGCCGGCTACGGCCTCGCGAACGCGAACTGGTCGGTGTTCGGCGGCGCTTTTTACCTGTTCTCGATCAATTGCGTGTTCATCGCGTTCGCGGCCGTCATCGTCATCGACTTCCTCCGTTTGCCGCACCGGAAATTCATCGATCCCATCAAGGAGCGCCGCGTCAAGCGGGCGTTGCTGGCGGTCGTGCTGCTCACCGCGTTGCCGAGCATCTGGCTCGCGGCGCGCCTCGTCGACAACGAAGTCTTCGGCAGCCGCGCGCGCGAGTTCGTGCGCAAGGAATTCAATACGGCGTCGGTGCACGTGCTGGAGACCCGCGTCGCGCCGGGGACGCACGACATCGAAGTCACCCTGATCGGCACGCCGCTGGCCAGGACGGCGATCAAGACCATCGAGCGGAAGCTGGCATCCGCCGGCCTGACGAACGCGCGCCTGTTCGTGCACCAGGGCGAGGCGCCGCACGTCGAAAGCCAGAAGATCGACGTCGGCAGCCTGAAGGCCGACATCCTGGCCGATATCGTGCGCAACAACCAGGACGCGCTGCAGGACAGGGATGCCACGATCGAAGCCTTGCGCCACCAGGTTGCGGCCCAGCAGGAATGGGTGGCGGCGGCCGGCGCGGTGAAACGC
The DNA here is from genome assembly GCF_047302915.1 of Massilia sp. CT11-108. NCBI lineage: Bacteria > Pseudomonadati > Pseudomonadota > Betaproteobacteria > Burkholderiales > Oxalobacteraceae > Massilia > Massilia sp. CT11-108. The sequence continues at coordinate 2,511 of NZ_JBKYMO010000359.1, forward strand.
GAATTCGAAGCGCAGTACCCGCAGTGCGGCGACGTCCTCGTGGGCAAGGCCGCTCAGGACGGCGTCGACGGCGCGGCGCCGGTGCCTTTCCTCAGCGCGACTTGCCGGCGCATGCCGCGTGCGGACGAGGTCAAGCGGATCAACGAGTGGTTGAAGGTGCGAAGCGGCATGTCTGACGCCAGAGTGGTTCTTGTCGCCGGACGACCGCAGACCGTACGACGCCCCGCGCCAGGTCCATGATCCCCGTTGGTCGCTTCGGTCTGGTCGTGGAACAGCACCTGATGGGCGGGGAAGGGGAGATTATGGTTTCGCAGGGCCCGTCAGGAGCAGCAGCAGCACGCTGTGCGGCGCCAGCCGCGCTTCCAGTTTGGCGCTGGTGTCGCCCGTCTTCTTGCTCCACAGGTCGGACCAGCGGTAGACGGTCTGCTTGAAATCGACTGACCGGTTGTTCAGGTCATCGATCAGGACTTGCTTCTTCCAGTCGTGGTGAACGTCGGCAGGCTGGTTGGAGCGGTTCAGGAACATCAGCGCCCACTGGCCGCCGTCGAGCGGCTTGGCATAGACTTCCAGCGGACCGTCGGCGAGGACGCGCAGCGCCTGCACACCCAGCTTGTCCTGGTTCACCGCGATCACGCCGGGGTTGGTCAGGATGCGGCGGGTCGACTCGGACATGGAGCGCAGGTCGTTGCCCAGGATGAGGGGCGAGGCCATCATGGCCCAGATCGACAGATGGGCGCGGTCTTCATCCTCGCTCATGCCGTTGCCCACTTCGAGCATGTCCATATCGTTCCAGTGGCCAGGCCCTGCGAACTTGCGCAGGTTTGCCTGCTTGTCGAGGATGCGCAGCACGCCCAGACCAGTCGAGAGACCGGGACTGAATTCGCAGTCGAAGCAATTATAGATATCGGGTGTGGTGCGCCACGAATGGCCGACCTGGCCGGCCCACTCCCACGGCTTGCTCATGCCCCATTCGCATATGCTGAACAGCATCGGGCGGCCCGCCTTGGCGATCGCGTCGCGCATCGTGGTGTAGGCCGCTTCAGCGTTCATGCTCGGGGTGTTACACCAGTCGTACTTGACGTAATCGATGTCCCAGCTGGCGTAGGTCCGCGCATCCTGATATTCGTGGCCGCGGCTGCCGGGACGGCCGCCGCAGGTGGTCGCGCCGGCGTCCGAGTAGATGCCCAGCTTTAGTCCCTTGCCGTGCACATAGTCTGCCAGCACCTTCATACCGGATGGGAAGCGCTTGGGGTCGGGCTGGATGTTGCCGTCGGCGTCGCGCTGGCCTTGCCAGCAATCGTCAATGTTCACATACTGGAAGCCGGCGTCCTTCAAGCCATGCTTGACCATGGCATCGGCAGTCTCGCGGATCAGGCGCTCGTCGATTTCGCAGGCAAATTTGTTCCAGCTGTTCCAGCCCATTTGCGGGGTGCTGGCCAGGCCTTCTGCCTTTTGAGCCCAGCTATTGCCAAAGGCGGCGGCACCCAGCAAGGCGCCTAACACGAGCTGCGCCGTGCGTTTGGTGTTCATCTTGATTCCTATCATTATGCGGATGTTTGAAAGTTTGCGTTCGTGTGGGCGGCCAGCACGCTTGCCGTGACCGCCGCAACTGCAAGGTCGGGCCTTGGCCGCCTGGTGTGAGCCTTGAACGTGCATCGAACCGCAAATTCGCGTCTCACCGACTCGTGTAGAGCGAGGTGGCATCAAGGAGGCACACGCTTGACAGCGTAACTGCCGGCTTTATTTTGCGTCCGGCGTCGTGGGCGGTAGCGGAACCTGGCCTGAGCCTGAAGCATAGGCAATCCGTCGTGGACAACGATATCGGCGGCAATCGAATTTCTAGCAATCCGCAGAAATTGCAAGCAATCTTAACCACAGTGAAAAACGTTTCATATTTGATAGGCTGTTCAAGGAAGAATTCGGCTGTACGCCGAAGTCATTCCGGATGCTAGCCGCCCGGCAGCCGCAGCGGGGACAGCCCGTCGATAGCGTTCCGTCAGAACCACTTGCCTGAACACTGCGGCTGAACCGCTGCAGGGCCGCGCGAGGCGTGGTCATCCCCATCCCCTGCCAGTCTCCATGTCGCCGGCCGCCACGGCCGATTTCTACTGTGGCTAACATCGCTTGCAATTTCTGCGGTTTGCAAGAAATTCGATTGACAGCGATATCGGTGCCCATGTGGAACGGCCTATGTTTTGCACACGGGTCTGATTCCGCGACCGTCTTCCGTCCGCCACGGTGCCCGAACCCGGCACCCGGCCGATGCTGGGAATCGGCCTGCTGAGGTTTCGGAAATGTTTTCCAAACACACAAGTAAAATGGACACGACGAAAGCACAGCGGATCGCACTGTTATTCAACGCGAACAAGATATTCGATTACGAAGTCATTGCCGGCATTGCCGCCTATTTTGGAAGTACGGGGGCGGCTTGGGATATCTTCCTGGAAGAAGATTTTCGATTGCGCCTTGCGGGCATCGAGCACTGGCAGGGCGACGGCGTTATCGCCAACTTTGACGATCCAGCCGTGGCAGAAGCGTTGTCGCGCTGTAGCGTACCGGTGGTCGCAATTGGCGGTTCCTATGCCGACCCGTCGAATTACCCTGCCGGTGTACCCTACGTTGCGACCGACAACATCAAGCTGATCGAACTGGCACATCAGCATCTGATCGATGTCGGCCTGCAGCGTTTCGCCATGTTCAGCGTTCCCGCCACCGCGGAAAACCGCTGGGCGCAGGAGCGCGAGAATGCCTTCCGCAGCCTGATGCAGGGCGACCGCCTTGAAGCGGAGATATTCCGCGGCTGCGAAACCAGCGTCCATTCGTGGGACGAGGCAGTCCAGGGGCAGATTGACTGGTTGCGCAGCTTGCCCAAACCGGTTGGCATCATCGCCGTCACGGACGCGCGTGCACGCCAGCTCATACAGGCCTGCATTATCGCCAACGTCGAAGTGCCGGAACAGGTGGCGATCATCGGCATCGACAACGACCCGCTGGTGCGCAGGCTCACCCGCATACCGCTCAGTTCCGTGATCCAGGACGCGCAGGAGATCGGGCGCGCGGCCGCCCGTCTGATCGGGCAGATGCTGCACGGGGTGTGCCCGCCGAAGACGCCGATCGTGGTGCCGCCGGCCGGCATCAACGTGCACGCGTCCAGCCAGTACCAGCTGATCAAGCATCCGAACGTGATGCGCGCGCGCCACTTCATCCGCCAGTATGCGTGCCAGGGCATCAGGACCGAACAGGTGGCCCAATACGTGGGCGTGTCGCGCTCTACGCTCGACGCCGTGTTTCGCCGGGAGCTGGGATGCAGCGTGCACGACGTGATCCTGAGCTTCAGGCTCAGTGCCGCCCGGGCCGGCCTGGATAGCGGGGATCGCAGCAAGGCCGACGTGGCGCTGAACAGCGGCGTTACGTCTATCTAAGTAGTCATGCAAAATTTATCGTGAACTTGCTGCCGAAGCCTCTCATCAAGGATTGAATCTCGTCGAGCAAATC
>NZ_JBKYMO010000360.1:0-6000 GCF_047302915.1 Massilia sp. CT11-108
CCCCCCCCCCCCCCCCCACCTTTTTTTTTTCCCCCCCCACCCCCCCAACCCCCCCTGCCCCCCGGGCGGGGGGGCGCGTTTTTTTTAATACCACACCGCGAGGGGGCCGCGCACGCGCCGCGCCTCGCCGCCGACATCGCCGAGCGCAGCTGGGAAGCGCTGGACCGCGTGCGCGCCGAACAGGCCTTGCGCGACGCCGTCGCGCGCCAGACGACGCTGCTCGACATGAACGAATTCCGGCTCGAAGTGTCGGACCTGCTGCGCCGCCTGAACGACCCGTCGCAGATCTTCGTCCAGACGGGCGCCATGCTGGGCCGCTTCCTGCAGGCCAGCCGCGTGCTGTACGGCGACTACGACGCCGACAAGCAGCTGGTGACCTTCCACTCGAACTACACGGACGGCATCGTCGCCGAGCTGAACGGCACCTTCCCCGCCGCGCTGTTCGGCGTGGCGAATTTCAGCACGCTGAGCCTGGGCACGTGGGTGTCGAGCGACCTGCAGCGCGACCCGCGCACGAGCGGCCCCGACGTGTGGCCGAACTACGCGGCGCTGCAGATCCGCTCCGCCGTCGTCGTGCCGCTGAACCGCAATGGCGCGCTGACGAGCTGCCTCTTCATCAACGACAACCTGCCGCGCGTGTGGAGCGCCGACATCGTGCGCCTGATCGAGGACGTCGCCGAGCGCGCGTGGAGCGCCGTCGAGCGCGTGCGCGCGGAAGACGCGCTGCGCCTCGCCGACCGCCGCAAGGACGAATTCCTCGCGATGCTGGCGCACGAGCTGCGTAACCCGCTGGCGCCGATCTCGGCCGCCGCGCAACTGCTGAACCTGGGCCCGCCGGACAATGTCCGCGTGGAGCGCACGAGCGCCATCATCGCGCGCCAGGTGGCACACATGACGGGCCTGATCGACGACCTGCTCGACGTTTCGCGCGTCACGCGCGGGCTCGTCGTGCTGACGCGCGAGGAGGTCGACCTGCGCCGCGTGATCGGCGACGCGGTGGAGCAGGTGCGGCCGCTGATCGAGGCGCGCCGCCACCAGCTGGCACTGCATTTGTCGACGGAACCGGCCATCGTCGAAGGCGATCCGAAGCGCCTCGTGCAGGTGATCGCGAACCTCCTGAACAACGCGGCGAAGTACACGCACGAAGGCGGCCGGCTGTCGATCTGGATGGGCATCACGCCCGAGCAGGTGCTCGTGACCGTGTCGGACAACGGCATCGGCATCTCCGCCGAACTGCTGCCGACCGTATTCGATTTATTTTCCCAGGCGGAGCGCACGCCGGACCGCTCGCAGGGCGGCCTCGGGCTCGGCCTCGCGCTGGTGAAGAGTCTCGTGGAACTGCACGGTGGGATGGTGACGGCGGCCAGCGAAGGCCGCAACCTCGGCTGCGAATTCACGGTCCGCCTGCCGCGGCTGCACAACGCCGCCGGCGGGCGCGGCGCGCGGACTGTCGCTGATGCTGGTGGACGATAACGTCGACGCGGCGATGACCCTGGGCCTGTTGCTGGAATCGGGCGGCCACCACGTGACGGTGATGCACCACCCGGGCGAGGCACTGGAACGTGCCGCGCAGGCGCATTACGACGCGTTCCTGCTCGACATCGGCCTGCCCGGCATGAACGGCTACGAACTGGCGCGCCGGCTGCGCAAGGTGCCCGGCTGCATTGAGGCGACGCTCGTCGCCATCACCGGGTATGGCCAGCAATCGGACCAGGCCAGCGCGGCGTATGCCGGCTTCGACAGTTATTTCGTCAAGCCGGTCGATCCGGCCGGCCTGTTCGCGTTACTGGACCGCGTCGCCGCCCGCTGACGCGTTGTCGGCGACGTCCGGCGCCGCGAATTCGCGCGGCTGGAAGTTCTCGAGGCGCTCGAACACGCCGATCGATTCCACGTGCGACGTGTGCGGGAACATGTTCGCCACACCCGCCTTCTTGAGCACGTAACCGGCGCGGTGCGTCAGGATGCCGGCATCGCGCGCCAGGGTCGACGGGCTGCACGACACGTACACGATCCGCTGCGGCAGCAGGTCCGGCTGCGTCAGGCGCAGTTCGGCCAGCGCGATCGCCAGCGCGACGGCGCCGTCGCGCGGCGGGTCGACCAGCATGCGGTCGAATTTACCGAGCGCGATCAGGTCGTCCTTCGTCACCTCGAACAGGTTGCGCGTGTAGAACGTCGTCTTGTCGGCCAGGCCGTTGGCCTTGGCGTTTTCCAGCGCGCGTGTCGTCAGCGCCGTGCTGCCCTCGATGCCGACGACTTCGCGCGCCTGCGTCGCCAGCGGCAAGGTGAAGTTGCCGAGGCCGCAGAACAGGTCGGCCACGCGGTCGCCCGGCTGCACCTCGAGCAGGGTCAACGCCTTGTGCACCAGCAGGCGGTTGATCTGGTGGTTCACCTGCGTGAAGTCGGTCGGCTTGAACGGCATCCTGATGCCGAATTCCGGCAGCGTGTAGTACAGTTCCTTGCCCAGGGGGTAGTACGGCGCGGCGGTGTCCGGGCCTTTCGGCTGCAGCCACCACTGGATGTGCCACTGGTCGGCAAACGCTTTCACCAGCGTCTCGTCCGCGGGGCTCAACGGCGCCATGATGCGCAGCACGAGCACGGTCGTCTCTTCGCCGACGGCGATCTCGATCTGCGGCATCTGCTGGTAGATCGACAGCGCACCCACCAGTTCGCGCAGCGGCACGAGCATGGCGGACAGGTGGTCCGGCAGGATCTCGCAGCTCGTCATGTCGGCCACGTACGACGAGTGGCGCTCGTGGAAGCCGACCAGCACCGTGCCCTTCTTGGCCACGTAGCGCACCGACAGGCGCGCGCGGTAGCGGTAGTCCCACGTGGGGCCGTACATCGGGCGCATGATGTTCTCGGCCTTCGTCTTCCCGATGTGCCACAGGTTGTCTTCCAGGACGCGCTGCTTCATCGCGACCTGCGCCGACGGCTCCAGGTGCTGCATCGAGCAGCCACCGCAGTGCCAGAAGTGCGGGCATTTCGGTTCGACGCGCATCGACGACGCCTTCTGCAGCGTGACCATGCGGCCCGATTCCCAGTTCTTCTTCTTGCGCAGGGTCTCGAAGCTGACGCGCTCGCCCGGCAGCGCGCCTTCGACGAAGATCACTTTGCCTTGCGTGCCGTCCTCGTTCTCCAGGTGGCCGACGCCGCGCGCGTCCATGTCGAGGGATTTGATGTTGATGAAGGTTTCTTGCATGGGATAGAAGAAAGCAGAATCGGGGAAGACGGCGGTCGGAATACCGCACAACCAAACGACGTCGTCCTCGCGAAAGCGGGGACCCATGGTGACGATCGCGGAGCCGGAACGCCTGCGTGTCGGCTGCGGTTGCTCAGTATGGATTCCCGCCTGCGCGGGAATGACGATTTCGTGGCCATTCCGGCCAGCCGGGCATCATAGCAAGGAATCGCGGACGACGCCACGGGCGGCCATCGCCCGTTTCAGTTTGACGAGGGCCTCCTGCTGGATCTGGCGCACCCGTTCGCGCGTCACGCCCATCTCCTCGGCCAGCGTTTCGAGCGTGGCCGGGTCGTCGTTGTCGAGACCGAAGCGGCGCATCACGACAAGGCGCTGCTTGTCGGGCAGCTTCTGCAGCCAGTCGCGCACGAGCACCGTCATTTCGTGCTGCTCCGCGTGGGTGTCCGGGCTGACGTCGCCCTCGTCCGGCAGCATGTCCATCAGGCTGCTCTGCGGATCGTTGTCGAGCGGGGCGTCGAGCGATGTCGCGTGTTCGGACAGCGCGAGGATGTCCTGCACTTCTTCCACGGGCCGGCCGACGAGGCTGGCGATGTCTTCCGCGCTCGCTTCCTTGCCGTCGTGGTGCTGGGCCTCCAGGTGGTATTTCGCGCGCAGCACCTGGTTCAACTCGCGCACCATGTGCACGGGCAGGCGCACGGTGCGGGCCTGGTTCATGATCGCGCGCTCGATGCTCTGGCGGATCCACCAGGTCGCGTAGGTGGAAAAGCGGAAGCCGCGCTCCGGCTCGAACTTGTCGATCGCGCGCATCAGGCCGATGTTGCCTTCCTCGATGAGGTCGAGCAGCACGACGCCGCGGTTGATGTAGTGCTTGGCGATGGAGACGACGAGTCGCAGGTTATGCTCGATCATCTTCTGGCGCGCATTGAAGTCGCCCGCCTTGGCCAGGGTCGCGTAGTGCACTTCCTGTTCGGCCGTGAGCAGCGGCTTGGCGCCGATGCGGTTCAGGTAATGCTGGGTGGTGTCCGTCGAGAGCTCGGCCTGCAGGACGCTCTTGAGCTCGTCGACGGTGTCGACGACGGCCGTCGCCGCGCCTTCCGGCAGCATCTCGGCACGGTCGACGCCGTCCGCCCCGAACCCGCCGTCGTCCAGCGGTTCATCCGGATTCTCTTCCGGCGTGTCGTTGTCCAGCGGGTCGGCGGGCAAGGTCATCGGCTCTCTCTAGCGACTGGGCAGGAACTTGGCCGGGTCGACCGGCTTGCCCTGCTGGCGTATCTCGAAATGCAGTTTGACGGTGTCGGCATCGGAATCGCCCATCTCCGCGATCGCCTGGCCCTTGGTCACGTTCTGACCTTCCTTCACCAGGATGGTGCGGTTGTGCGCATATGCCGACAACAGGCTGTTGCTGTGCTTAACAATCACGAGATTACCATATCCGCGGATGCCGCTGCCGGCGTACATCACCTTCCCGGAACCCGCGGCCATCACCTGCTGGCCCATCTTGCCGGCGATGTCGATGCCCTTGTTCTTGCCTTCGTCGAAGGTGGCGATGATCTTGCCGTCGGACGGCCACATCCAGCTCAGTTTTTCGTCGTCGTTCGCGGTGACGGTGGTGCCCGCGGTCACGCCCGCCGAGATCACTTTTTCCGCCTTCGGATTGTCTTCTTTCGCGGCCAGGTTCGATTCGCTGTACGGCTTCTTGGCGCCGTTCGGCTCCGTCTTCTTCGGCACGGCCGGCGCCTTCTCGGCACCCGGCATCGCGATCGGCGACGTCACGACGCCGTTGCCGTTACGCTCGGACGGCGCCACTTTCAGCACCTGGCCGACCTTGATGTCGTCCGGATCGGCCAGGTTGTTCCAGGCGACGAGGTCGCGGTAATTCTGGCCGTGGTCGAGGGCGATCTTCAGCAAGGTGTCGCCGCGCCGCACGGTATAGGTCCCGCGCGCGTCGGGCTTCGACTCCTCGGCGGCCGGCACCGGGGCCGGTTGCGGGCGGGGACGGAAGCTGGATGCGGTCGGAGCCGGACGGTCGATCACGGGGGCTACGCGGGTCTCGGTGCTGCAGGCGGACAGGATGCCGAGACTAAGGGTCAACAGGGCTAAGCGGGGCGTAAGTTTCATTCTCTCTATAATTCTTTTACAACAACTGGCATTCAAGCGATGCCTGGCCGCAGCGGGACAAAATGGCAGGCTTCCAGCGTTTCGCTGGTCCATTCCGCCTTGCCGGTACGGGTAATGCGCTGCAGGTGCTGGACCTGAGCACCGACGGGCGCCACCAGGCGGGCGCCAATGGCCATCTGCTCGAGCAATGCACGCGGCACCTCGAGACCGGCCGCCGCCAGGATGATGCCGTCGAACGGGGCCACCTGCGGGAGCCCTAGCATACCATCTCCGTACTGCAAGCGCAGATTGGCGATACGCAACGGGCGCAGATTGGCCTTCGCCAGCTCATGTAACGGCTTGATGCGCTCGATGGAATACACCTCCTGCGCCACGCACGACAGCACGGCGGCCTGGTAGCCGCACCCCGTGCCGATCTCGAGCACGCGGTGCAGCGGCTTCTTACTGTCCTTGAGCAACTCGATCATGCGCGCGACGATGTACGGCTGCGAAATCGTCTGGTTGTGGCCGATCGGCAGCGAGATGTCGACATACGCCTGGGCCAGCATGCCCGGCTCGACGAACATATGACGCGGCACGATTTCCAGCGCGGCCAGCACCTGCGGGTCCTTGACGCCCTGGCGCGCATCAGGTACAGCGGACGGCTGTCGTCGACGCGGACGATGTAGTCGTCCCAGTCCAGC
>NZ_JBKYMO010000361.1:0-5985 GCF_047302915.1 Massilia sp. CT11-108
TACGTGTAGCTGCCGCTGCCGAAGTCGGAACTGTGGATCGTCGTGCGCAGGATGTTGTAGCCAAGGCCCGCGCGCGCCCACGGCACGGACATACGCGTGTTCGCCAGCCCGTGGAGTGCGCCGGCGTGGATGAAGTCGAACAACAGCATGCTCGCGGGCGGCAGCCTGCTGCCCGAGTACCGCGACACGTGGGCGCGCTACGTCGTGAAGTTCGTCCAGGCGTACGAGCAGGCCGGCATCCCGCTGTGGGGCCTGTCGGTGCAGAACGAGCCGATGGCGAAGCAGAAGTGGGAGTCGATGATCTTCAGCGCGGACGAGGAAACGCGCTTCCTCGGCGACCACCTCGGCCCGGCGCTGAAGGCCGCGGGACTCGGCGGCAGGAAAGTCATCGTGTGGGACCACAACCGCGACCTGCTGCCGCAGCGTGCCGCGACGATTCTCGCGGATGCGAAGGCGCGGCCGTACATCTGGGGCGTCGGCTACCACTGGTACGAGACGTGGGCGGGCGGCGAACCCATGCACCGCAACGTCGCCGCCGTGCACGCGGCCTGGCCGGACGTGAACCTGCTGATGACGGAAGGCTGCATCGAGAAATTCGATCCCGCGCGCCTGCAGGACTGGGCCAACGGCGAACGCTACGGCCGCGAGATGATCGCGGACCTGAACGCGGGCTCCAGCGGCTGGGTCGACTGGAACATGCTGCTCGACAGCCGCGGCGGCCCGAACCACAAGAACAATTTCTGCTTCGCGCCGCTGCACGCGAGCGACGACGGCCAGCTCGTGTTCACGCCCATCTACACGGCCATCGGCCACTTCAGCCGCTACATCCGGCCGAAGGCGCGCCGCGTGGGCGCCACGACGAGCCGCAGTACCCTCGACGCGACGGCGTTCCGCAACGCGGACGGGCGCCTCGCCGTCGTCGTCATGAACCGCAGCGACCAGCCGCAGCGCTACCGGTTGTTCGTCGACCGGCAGGAGGTCGCGGTCGAGATACCCGCGCGGGGGCTGCAGACCATCGTCGGCTGATTCATCCGCATCGCATGACGCCACCTGCGTGGGTGTCGCCGCCAGCACGAAAGCCGCACTTCAGTTACATTGTGCGGCTATACCCTCTGTCTTAAGACCGGTTCACGCAGCCCGGCCTTGAAAGTGGGGGTATATGCACTTACATTGGCGTTCCGTATCCACAGGAGATTGTGATGAGCCGTAAGACCCCCATCGAGCGTTACCGCAACATCGGCATCAGCGCCCACATCGATGCCGGCAAGACCACCACCACGGAGCGCATCCTGTTCTACACCGGCGTGAATCACAAGATCGGCGAGGTGCACAACGGCGCGGCGACGATGGACTGGATGGAACAGGAACAGGAACGCGGCATCACGATCACCTCGGCCGCGACGACGGCCTTCTGGAAGGGCATGGGCGGCAACTTCGCCGAGCACCGCATCAACATCATCGACACGCCGGGCCACGTCGACTTCACGATCGAGGTCGAGCGCTCGATGCGCGTGCTCGACGGCGCCGTCATGGTCTACGATTCCGTCGGCGGCGTGCAGCCGCAGTCCGAGACCGTCTGGCGCCAGGCCAACAAGTACAAGGTGCCGCGCATCGCGTTCGTCAACAAGATGGACCGCGTGGGCGCCGACTTCTTCCGCGTCCAGCAGCAGATCAGGGACCGCCTGAAGGGCAACGCCGTGCCGATCCAGATTCCGCTCGGCGCGGAAGAGCACTTCGAGGGCGTGATCGACCTCGTCAAGATGCGCGCGATCCGCTGGGACGACGCGAGCCAGGGCGTGCGCTTCAGCTACGAAGACATCCCGGCCGACCTCGTGCCCGTCGCGGAAAAGTGGCGCGAGACGATGATCGAGGCCGCCGCCGAGGCGACGCCCGAGCTGACGGAAAAATACCTGAACGGCGAAGCCCTGACGGAAGACGAGCTCAAGGCCGCGCTGCGCGCCCGCACGATCGCGGGCGAGATCGTGCCGATGCTGGCCGGCTCCGCGTTCAAGAACAAGGGCGTGCAGGCGATGCTGGACGCCGTCATCGAGTACCTGCCGTCGCCGGTGGACGTGCCCGCGATCGCCGGCCACGACGAGGACGACAAGCCGCTGGAACGCCATCCGTCCGACGACGAGCCGTTCTCCGCGCTCGCCTTCAAGATCATGACCGACCCGTTCGTCGGCCAGCTGACGTTCTTCCGCGTGTACTCGGGCGTCGTGAACTCGGGCGACACCGTGTACAACCCGACCAAGGGCCAGAAGGAACGCCTGGGCCGCATCCTGCAGATGCACGCCAACGAACGCAAGGAGATCAAGGAGGTCTTCGCGGGCGACATCGCGGCGGCCGTGGGCCTGAAGGGCGTGACGACGGGCGATACGCTGTCCGACCCGGACAAGGTCATCGTGCTGGAAAAGATGACGTTCCCGGAACCCGTGATCTCGCAGGCCGTGGAGCCGAAGACGAAGGCCGACCAGGAAAAGATGGGCATCGCGCTGTCGCGCCTCGCGCAGGAAGACCCGTCGTTCCGCGTGCGCACGGACGAGGAATCGGGCCAGACGATCATGTCGGGCATGGGCGAGCTGCACCTGGAAATCCTCGTCGACCGCATGAAGCGCGAGTTCGGCGTCGAGGCGACCGTCGGCAAGCCGCAGGTGGCGTACCGCGAGACGATCCAGAAGGCCGTCGAGAACGTCGAGGGCAAGTTCGTCAAGCAGTCGGGCGGCAAGGGCCAGTACGGCCACGTCGTGCTGAAGCTCGAACCGCTCGAGCCGGGCAAGGGCTACGAGTTCGTCGACGCCATCAAGGGCGGCGTCGTGCCGCGCGAGTTCATCCCCGCGGTCGACAAGGGCATCCAGGAGACGCTGCCGAACGGCGTGCTGGCGGGCTACCCGGTCGTGGACGTGCGCGCGACCCTGACGTTCGGTTCGTACCACGACGTGGACTCGAACGAGAACGCGTTCCGCGTCGCCGCGTCGATGGCGTTCAAGGACGCCATGCGCAAGGCGTCGCCCGAACTGCTCGAGCCGATGATGCAGGTCGAGGTCGAGACGCCCGAGGAATTCACGGGCAACGTGATGGGCGACCTGTCCACGCGGCGCGGCGTCGTGCAGGGCATGGACGAGATCCCGGGCGGCGGCGGCAAGTTGATCAACGCCGTCGTGCCGCTGGCGGAGATGTTCGGCTACTCGACGACCCTGCGGTCGCTGACGCAGGGGCGGGCCACGTACACGATGGAGTTCAAGCACTACGCCGCCGTGCCGAAGCACATCCTCGACCAGATTGCGACGGCCAGGGCGGCCAAATAGCGTCGTCCCCGCGGAGGCGGGGACCCATGCTGACGTTGCGGTTATGCGACTTGCGCAGCATCGCTAGCGCAGTATGGGTTCCCGCCTGCGCGGGAACGACGGTGTTTGATTTTGCGGTATCTTCGTGTTTTCGAATCCGGAGACCACGATGACTCAACTCCCCATCCTCGGCCAGGGCACCTGGAACATGGGCGAGGATCCGTCCGCCCGCGCGGCCGAGGTGGCCGCGCTGCGGCTCGGCCTCGATCTCGGCATGACCCTGATCGACACGGCCGAGATGTATGGCGAAGGCGGTGCCGAGGAAGTGGTCGGCGAGGCCATCGCCGGCCGCCGCGACGGCGTTATCCTCGTCAGCAAGGTCTATCCGCACAATGCCTCGCGCGCGGGCGTGCGCGCCGCGTGCGAGCGCAGCCTGCGCCGGCTGCGCACGGACCATCTCGACCTCTATCTGCTGCACTGGCGCGGTGGTGTGCCGCTGGCGGAGACGCTGGAGGCGTTCGAGCGCCTGCGCGACGAGGGCAAGATCCGCGCTTACGGCGTCTCGAATTTCGACACGGACGACATGCTGGAAGCGACCGCGCTGCCCGGCGGTGCCGGCATCGCGGCGAACCAGGTGTTGTACAACCTGGTCCAGCGCGGCATCGAATGGGATTTGCTGCCGTGGTGCCGCGAGCGCGGCATCCCCGTGATGGCGTACTCGCCGCTGGAATCGACGCCGGCCGAGCAGCGGCCGCTGTTGACCCGCCCGCAACTGGGCGAGGTGGCGCGCCGTCATGGCGTCACGCCGGCCCAGGTGGCGCTGGCGTGGCTGCTGCGCCAGGACGGCGTCGTGACGATCCCGAAGGCCGTGCAGCCGGCCCACGTACGCGCCAACCGCGCCGCGCTCGACCTCGCGCCGCAGCTGACGGCCGACGACCTGGCGCTGCTGGACGCGGGCTTTCCGCCACCCGGCCGGCGCCGGCCGCTCGCGATGCGCTGAACGCGGTTCAGCGTGCCGTCAGAGTCTGCGCCCCTCATCGACGCCGAGTGATGCCAGCGCGCGCCGGCGGTGCTTGATCGCATCGGCCTGGCGGCTGCGCGCACGGAATCTTGCGGCCTCGTTCCACTCGAACGTCGACGGCAGCCGGCCGGACGGTGGACCCACGGACCCGAGACCATGAACATCCAGATCGAAGCCAAGGACATCGTCCTCGTCCTCGTGGGCGTGGCGAGCAGCGTGGTCGCGAGCTATATCTACCGGTATCTGGAAAGCGCCAGTACGGCGTCGCAGGCGCTCGAACGGGACCTCGAGTCCGCCGACCCGGCCATCCGCGACCGTGCGGCACGGCACTGCCTGCTGACGGCCGCGAAATTCTTCGTGTTCGCGAACATCTTCACGGTCGTGTCGGGCGGCGCCTGGATCTTCGGCAACGCCCGGTACGACCTTACGCTGCTGGTGTTGGGGGCCTCGTCGGTAATCGCCATCCTGCTGTTGTGGGGCGCGTTGCGCTGGCTGGTGCGGGCACAGAAGGGAAATGGCGGCTGACGTCCGCGCGGGCGCTGCCCCGCGCCGCGTCACGACGCGGCCTGCGCGTCCACCACCACCGTCATGTACGCGTCCCGGAACGCTTGCGGCATGCGGCGCGGGCGCCCGCTCGACAGTTCGATGCGCACGAGGTCCCAGCGGCCGCGCAGCACCGTCGCGCCGTCGCCCGCGACGAGCCATGTGCCGAGGACGAGCGCCTCGCCGGCAAAGGTCGGCAGCACGTGGTCGTATTCGCCGCGCCGGATCGCCATGGCGCGGTCGAGGCGCCGGTAATCGTCCAGCGACAGGCCCAGCGCCTCCGAGTGGGCCCACGCGGCCTGTTCGCACCAGCGGACGTAGACGGCGTTGTTGGTGTGGTTCAGCCCGTCGATGTCGGCCGCTTCGGGCACGCGGGGCAGGGTGAACGGGTGCGGAAAATCCCAATCCAGGACAAGTCCTTCCCGTTGCTGCGGTGCCGCCTGTTCTACGTCGGCGCGCGCAAAGGCTGGTCTTTACGGCCGGGCTGCTCATGCCAGCTCCAGCAGCAGCGGCTGGTGGTCGGATCCGCTCGCGGCCGTGTCGACGCGGACCGTGTGCACCCGTGGCGCCAGCGCGGGGCTGACGCAGGCGTAATCGAACGTGCAGGGCGGTTCGGCCGTGGTGTCGTGCAGGCCCACGGTCGGCGCATGCGGTTCGCCGGGATGCGCCAGTTCCCAGGCGTCGCGCCACAGCGCGCCACCGTCCGGCCCGGGCGCCAGCAGGCGCGCGTGGCCATCCGAACCGGGCACCATGTTGAAGTCGCCGGCGAGTACGGCGGCGGCGCAGGCGCGCCGCCCGCGTGTGCGAGCGCTTCCGCCTGGAGCTCGCGCAGGTGACCGACCTGGGCCATGCGCTGGCGCGCGGAAAAATACTCGAGGTGGACGTTCAGCACGCGCAGCATGCCGTCCGCCGTCGCGACGACGGTATCGAGGGCGGCGCGGGGCATCGCCGGCACCCCGGGATCGGACGGCCAGGGCAGGGCGTGGCGGCGCACGTGGACGATGTGGCCGCGCGCGAACGTCATGCAGCCGAGGCGGCGCGGGGACCCGTCCGGGTTGCACGCGTCGAGGGCGAACGCGGACGCGGCGTGCAGGTGGTCGAGGCGCCGGGCGAGCCCCGCGAACTGGTCGCCGA
>NZ_JBKYMO010000362.1:0-5962 GCF_047302915.1 Massilia sp. CT11-108
TGCGCTCGAAGGATCTCGTGCACTGGACCATCGCCGGCCACGTGCTGCCGCGGCTCCCGTTCGACCCGGCCTATGACATGGTCCCGCCGTACACGCTGACGGACGCCACGTCGAAACCCGTCACGGGCCAGCGCTACGCCCGCGGCGTGTGGGCGCCGTCGCTGCGCGAGCACGCCGGCAAATTCTACGTGTACTGGGCGACGCCGGACGAGGGCATCTTCATGAGCACGGCGAATGACCCGGCCGGGCCGTGGAGCGCGCCCGTCGCCGTCATCGCCGGTCCCGGCTACGAAGACCCGTGCCCGTTCTGGGACGACGACGGCAAGGCCTACCTCGTCCACTCGAAGGTCGGCGCCGGGCCGTTGATCCTGCATGCGATGAGCGCGGACGGTACCCGCGTGCTCGACGCAGGCAGGACGATCGTCGAGGACAAGGTCAACCTGCCCACGCTGGAAGGCCCCAAGGTCTACAAGCGCAACGGCTATTACTACATCTTCGCGCCCATCGGCGGCGTGGGGCACGGACCGCAGGCCGTGCTGCGCGCGCGCCGCATCGACGGGCCGTACGAGGCGCGCAAGGTGCTGGTGCCGGGGAACGGCATCGAGGGGCCGCACCAGGGCGGCTGGGTCGAGACGCCGTCGGGGCAGGGCTGGTTCATCCACTTCAACAGCACGGGCGCGTTCGGGCGCGTCGCGCACCTGCAGCCGGTCGTGTGGAAGGACGACTGGCCGGAGATGGGACAAGCCGGCCTGCCCGTGCTCGAGGGACCGGTCCCGGACACGGGCCGCAGCACGCCCGCGGACCGGCTGCAGGACTCGGACGAATTCGCCGCGCCGGCGCTGGGCCTGCAATGGTCGTGGAACCACAATCCGGACGATGCGCACTGGAGCCTCACGCAGCGGCCCGGCTATCTGCGCCTGCAGGCCAACGAGGCGAAGTACCTCGTCGGCGCGCGCAACGTCCTCACGCAGATCCTGCAGGGCCCCGCGTCCGAGATCACGACGCGGCTGGAACTGAAGGGGCTGGGCGAGCGCCAGCGCGCGGGTCTCGTGCTGTTCGGCGTGGGCGTGCCCTGGGTGGGCGTCGTGCACGAGGAGGGCAAGGATTATGTGACGGTGGCGAACGGCGGCGTGGAGACCCGGGTGGGCAAGGTCGACGGCAAGGCCATCGTCCTGCGCGCGGCCGTGGCGGAAGACCAGACCGTACGCTTCTCGTATGCGCGCGACGACTCCGACGAATTCCACGCGGCCGGTATGCCGGTGAAGCTCGCGCCGTTCTCGTGGTGGAAAGGCAGCCGGCCCGCCGTGTTCACGTGGATCAAGGGCGACACCGACGCGCCGCGCGAGGGCGGCGGCCCGCGGCCGATCGTGCGCGATTACGTCGACGTCGACTGGTTCCGCGTGACCCGGTCCGGACGCTGACGGCGTCAGGCCTCGATCACCCGGTTGCGTCCCGCCACCTTGGCCGCGTACAGGGCCTTGTCGGCGCGGTTCACGGTCTCGACGATGGGCTCGTCGGGATGCCAGATGCTCAGGCCGGCCGAGAAGCTGACGTGCCCTGCGGCGCTATCGCAGGGCTTCAGTGCGGCCACGCGCGCGCGCATGCGCTCCAGCACGGCGCGTGCGTTGGCGGGCGTCGTGTTCGGCAGCATCAGCAGGAATTCCTCGCCGCCCCAGCGCGCCAGCGCGTCGCCTTCGCGCAGTTCGGCGCGCGTGGCCTGCGCGAAGTCGCGCAGCACGGTGTCGCCCGCCGCATGGCCGAAGCTGTCGTTGATCCGCTTGAAGAAGTCGATGTCGAGCACGGCGATGCAGGTCGGCCCGCGCGCGGCGTCGCGCCGGCGCTCTTCCTGCGCCAGCAGCTCGTTCATGTGGCGGCGGTTGGCCAGCTTGGTCAGCTCGTCGATGGTGGCCAGCGTGCGGATCGTGTCGAGCGCCGTCAGCAGCTCGTCCTTCTGGGTCTTCAGGCGTGCGCGCAGCTTGCTCATTTCGCCGGTCAGCAGGGTGACCGCAAGCGAGGCGACCGTCACGAACACGAAGTTCACGGCCTCGGCCTCAGGCGGAAAATGCAGCGGATCATGCGCTGCGTGCCACCACATCGTGGCGCCCATGACGGACAGGTTGAAGGCGGTCAGCATCAGGGTCTGGCGCGGACGCAGGGCGAAGACGCAGAACACGACGATGACCGGCAACCCCACCAGGGTCGCGCCGCGCAGCGGCCCGGCGATCGAATAGCCCCAGACGTGGCAGCTGATGCTGAAGATGCCCTGCAGGCCCGCCAGGATGGTCGGCGCGAGCCCGATGCGGGCGCCGATGCGCACCAGCGGGTAGAACACGGCCACGCCCGCGGTGACGTAGAGGCAGATGGCACGGGCCTGCGGCTGTCCCGCGAGCGCCGCGGGGCCGAACAACATGCCGATGACGATCGTGTACATGATGGCCGTGCCGGCCCAGTATTGCAGCATGCGGTGCAGCTTGCGGTCCGCGCCGAACAGCATGCGCGCGGTCTGGTGGCGGGTGATCATGCTCACGCCCTCGCCAATTGCGTGACGTCGCGCGGCTGGCGTTGCTGGGCCTGCAGCATCTCCGTGATGCGCTCGGCCGGCACCGGAGGGCTGAACAGATAGCCCTGCATCTCGTCGCAGTCGTTCGCCACCAGGAAGTCGCGCTGTTCGACCGTCTCCACGCCCTCGGCGATCACGCGCAGGTGCAGGCGGTGGCCCAGCGAGATCACGGCCAGGGCGATCGCCTGGTCGTCCGAGTTGGAGGCCAGGTCGCGCACGAATGACTTGTCGATCTTGAGCGTCGAGATCGGGAACGATTTCAACGCGGACAGGCTCGAATAGCCGGTGCCGAAATCGTCGATCGACAGCGTGACGCCCATCTCCTTCAGTTCGCGCATGCGTTCGATGGCCTGGTTCAGGTCGCGCATCAGCAGGCTTTCCGTCACTTCCAGGTCCAGCGCGCAGGGCGGCAGGCCGGTGTCGCGCAGGGCGCCGGCGATGCGTTCGACGAGGCGCTTTTCCTCGAACTGGCGGGCCGACACGTTCACCGACACCGTCAGCGGATCCAGCCCCGCCGCGCGCCACAACTGGGCCTGGCGGCATGCGGTGCGCACGACCCATTCGCCCAGGCCGACGATCAGGCCCGACTCCTCCGCGAGCCCGATGAAGCGCATCGGCGGCACGATGCCGTGTTCCGGATGGCGCCAGCGGATCAGCGCTTCCACGCCGAACAAACGGCCCGTGCGCAGGTCGACCTTCGGCTGGTACAGCAGGTGGAAGCGCCCCGCGGGGGCTTGCAACGCGGGCGCCTGGCCATCGGTGGCGTCGTGCGTGTCGTCCGCCAGCGTGGCGTCCAGCGCCCTGCGCATGTCTTCCAGCATCACGAGCTTTGCCTCGACGCTGGCATTCATCTCGCGCGTGTAGAACTGGAAGTTGTTGCTGCCCAGGTCCTTGGCGCGGTACATCGCGGCGTCGGCGTTCATCATGAGGGTCTTCGGATCCTCGCCGTCGCGCGGGTACACGACGACCCCCATGCTGCAGCTCACGCGCACCGCCTGGTCGCCGATCTGCACGGGTTCGGTCACGGCTTGCCGGATCTTTTCCAGAACGGGCGTGAGCGCGAGCGGACTTTCGCCGGCCTCCGGCAACAGGATCACGAACTCGTCGCCGCCCAGGCGGCCGAGGGTGTCCGTGCGGCGCAGGCAGGCCTGCATGCGGCCGCCCACGACCTTCAGCAATTCGTCGCCGGCATTGTGACCGAGGCCGTCGTTGACGAGCTTGAAACCGTCCAGGTCGACGAAGGCGAGGGCGAGATGGCCGCCGTTGCGCTGGGCGTTGCGCACGGCCTGGTCCAGGCGGTCGCGGATCAGGCTGCGGTTCGGGAGGCCGGTCAGCTCGTCGTGGTGGGCCATGTGGCGGATGCGTTCCTCGGCCAGCTTGCGCTCCGTGATGTCGCGCACCATCGCGACGGCGCCGCCTTCGACGGGCACGATCTGGCGCTGCAGCCAGCGCCCGGCCGTCGGACCAGCGGTCGCCTGCCACTCGGCCTCGATGACGCGCTGTTCGAGCACCACCTGCACGAGGTGTTCCCACATGCCGTTCGTGCGGTAAAACGGCAGCGCATCATCCAGCAGCTGGCCGCGCAGCGCCTCGCTGGCGATGCCGGTGAAGAGTTCGGAGCGGCTGTTGGAGTCCTCGACGAGGAAGTCGACGATGGTGCCGTTCATGTCCGTCACGCTGCGCAGCACGAAGAACGCGTCCGGGCTCGCTTCCGACGCGGCCGCATAAGTCTGCTGCGCCTGGCGCTCGCGCCGGCGCGCCTTCGCCACCTGCCACGACCACGCGCTGATCATCGCGACGACGGCGACGAGCAGCGAACTCGCGGCCGTCGCGCCGACGAGGTAGGTGCCGTAGTGCTGCTCGTACTGCGCCATCTGTTCGCTGTCGGCCAGGCCCACGACGGCCGTGAGCGGGAAGCCCGACAGGCGGCGCGCGCCCGCATAGCGCTCGATGCCGTCCGGTGCCGTCGGATGCGGGGCGACCGCTTCCTCCCCGATGCCGTCGAGCGCGATCGGCTGGCCCCACGACACCTTGTCGCCGATGCGCACGGCGCGCGCGACGCCGTCGCTGCCGACGAGCGCCAGCAGGCCCAGTTCGCCCCCGCGCGAGCGTTCGTACGAGCTGGTGAAATACGCCGGATCGACTTCGACGATGGCGACGCCGGCGAAGCGCCCGTGGCCGTCCTCGATGCGGCGCGTGAAGTGCAGGTGCGGCTCGGACCGGGCGGTGTCGCCGACGGTCTGGCTGACGAATACCCCGTGGCCGCCGCCGTTCGCGTGCACGGTGAAATACGGCGCGCGCGACACATCATGCGCCGGCATGGAGGGATTGCTGTCGACGATGGTGCCGTCGCGGTCCGCCACGCTGACCTGGAACACGAGGCCGGGCGGCAGCAGTTCCTCGGCGCGCAGCGTGGGCAGCGCGGCGTGGGGGCCGTTCAGTTCGACCGAATACTTGATCACCTTCAGCGTCTGGTCGATGGCGTTCAGGTTGCGCGCGACCTGCGCCTCGTACGTCTCGAGCTGCTCGCGCACGGCATCGCGCGCCGCGTCGACGGCCGCGCGCCGCTCCGTTTCGACGAAGTGGAAACAGGCGGCCCAGATGGCCACCAGCGGCAGCAGGGCGAACAGCGGCAGCGCGATGTGCGTCTCGAGGGCGCGCGCGAGCCAACGGGGACGGCGGCGGTCGGAGTCGGCGGACGGCGTCATCACTGCACCATGAGGACCGGGTGCACGCTCGCGTCGAGCGCGCTGCGTTCGATGTAGCCGATCGCTTCCGGATCGCCGGCCACCTTGCGCCGCACGGCCGCGCTGTCCGCCAGCTCCGAGGGCGGCTGGCCGCGGCCCGTGAAGACAATCTTCGACCAGTGCGCCTTCAGCAGCGCGGGCGTCTTGTTCGTCACGCGCGCATAGAATTCGTCGCGCGTCGGCGCGCCGAGGCGCAGGTCGAACGGCACCGCTTCCGTGCCGTCCGGGAAGCGCACGGATTGGCCGAGGAAGATCGCGGCCACCTGGTCGGCGCGCAAGGTGGCGACGGGATTGCGCGCGGAGACGATCACGACGAGATCGGCCGCCGTCGCCGGCGCGCCGGCCAGGATGCCGAACAGCAGGGACGTGCCCAGCAGGCGGGAATACTTGAGCGTCGCCATGCTAGTACACGAAGTCGAGTGCGACGCTGGCCACGTGGACCGGGTGGCCTGGCACGAAGCGCATCGTCGGGTTGATGAACGTGCCGCGCGAGCCTTCCTGCGGCGTCACGCGGTCGTATTGCAGCTTGAGGGCCATGTTCGTGCGCAGGTCCCAGCGCACGCCCGCCGCCTGCGACGTCTGTTGCGGGATCGTCCACAGCAGGGTGTTCAGGCCGGCGTTCAGCGCGGCCGCCGTCGGCGCCAGCGCCGGGGGC
>NZ_JBKYMO010000363.1:0-5929 GCF_047302915.1 Massilia sp. CT11-108
CGCTCGCCCAGGGGCGCTGGGCCGCCGAGGACGGCGGCATGCCGCGGTTCGTCGCTGGCGTCGCGCAGCTTCGCTTTCGCGCGCAGCACGAACATCGTCAGGCGCTTCTGCAGCGGCGC
This sequence comes from Massilia sp. CT11-108, assembly GCF_047302915.1. Taxonomy (NCBI): domain Bacteria; kingdom Pseudomonadati; phylum Pseudomonadota; class Betaproteobacteria; order Burkholderiales; family Oxalobacteraceae; genus Massilia; species Massilia sp. CT11-108. The sequence goes on from NZ_JBKYMO010000363.1 coordinate 120, forward strand.
CTGGATGGCGCGCGGCAGCTGCAAATAAATGTTCTCGGCATCGCGCCACATCAGGAATGTCGCCTGGAGGCGCCCCTTCGGCGTGCAATAGCCGGCGAGGCGCGCTTCGGATGGGCCGAGGTGCTCGACGTCGTTGGTCAGCTGGTTGTGGAGGAAGCTGGCGGCGTCTTCGCCGGCAATCCCAATCAGTCCGAGGTCGGTGACGGGGGCGACGAAGCCCTGTTCGAGGTCGGCGGTGGCGAGTGCGCGGCCGAAGTCCTCGACCTGCGTCGGGCTATCGGGGTGAAAGCGGGCGCCCAGGGTGGCGAGGTGTTCGATCCAATGATTCATGACACGATTTATTTCCGGTTTGGCTGTATCGGCTTTATGATTACGGCCTCATTATAAGTTCGCCTTCAAAATTGCGCCGACGACGGCGAAAAACCAGATCCAGCATGGCATTCATAAAAAAACTCATCGTCACAGGCGTCATCGTGGCCGTCGGTGCCGGCGCCGGCTTTCAGTGGTGGAGCAGGCAGCCGATCACGCCGGGCAACGCGGCCGTCATCCCGTTCGCCATCGCGCAGGGCAGCCACGTGGCTGGCGCCGCGCAGCAGATGGCGACGGCCGGCGTGCCCGTCAACCCGTTCCTGTTCGGCGTGCTGGCGCGGATCACGGGCAAGGCGGGCAAGATCAAGGCCGGCAGCTACGAGCTGAAGCCGGATACGTCGCCGCGCCGTCTCCTCACCCAGCTCGTGCGCGGTGAGTTCGCGCAGGAATCGCTGACGATCATCGAAGGCTGGACTTTCCGCCAGATGCGGCAAGCCATCGACGCGGCCCCGAACCTGAAGCACGAGACGGCGAAACTGTCCGACCAGGAATTGCTGGCGAAAGTCGCCCCGGACTACAAGGCGCCCGAAGGCCTGTTCTTCCCCGATACGTACCTGTTCGCGAAGAAGGCGAGCGACCTGTCGATCTACAAGCAGGCGCACGAGATGATGATGAAGCGCCTGAAGGCCGCGTGGGAGAAACGCGACCCGGGCCTGCCGTACACGGAGCCGTACCAGGCGCTGATCATGGCGTCGCTGGTGGAAAAGGAAACGGGCCAGAAGAGCGAGCGCGCGATGATCGCGGGCGTCTTCGTCAACCGCCTGAAAGCGGGCATGCTGCTGCAGACCGACCCCACCGTCATCTACGGCATGGGCGAGAAATACGACGGCAAGATCCGCAAAAAGGACCTCGAGACGGACACCCCGTACAATACCTATACGCGCGCCGGCCTGCCGCCGACGCCGATCGCGCTGCCGGGCGTGCAATCGCTGGCCGCCGCGACGGCGCCCGCGAAGACGGAAGCCCTGTATTTCGTGTCGCGCGGCGATGGCACGAGCCACTTCTCGGTCAACCTGAATGAGCACAACAAGGCCGTGAACCAGTACCAGCGCAACCAGTCGCAGTAATTACGAATGAATGCCATGAATCAAACCGATGCCACCCGCGGACGTTTCATCACCTTCGAAGGCATCGACGGCGCCGGCAAGTCGACGCACATCGGCTACGTCACCTCGCTGCTGAAAGGCGCGGGCAAGCGGGTCGTCTCGACGCGCGAGCCGGGCGGCACGCCGCTCGGCGAAAAGCTGCGCGACCTCGTGCTGCACGAAAAAATGCACCTCGAGACGGAAGCCCTCATCATGTTCGCCAGCCGGCGCGAGCACGTCGCGCAAGTCGTCGAACCGGCGATCGCGCGCGGCGACTGGGTGCTGTCCGACCGCTTCACGGATGCCAGCTTCGCCTACCAGGGCGGCGGGCGCGGTCTCGATCGCGCCAGGCTGGAGGCGCTGGAGCAGTGGGTGCATCCGCACCTGCAGCCCGACCTGACCCTGCTGTTCGACGTCCCGCTGGACGTCGCCAAGGCCCGCCTGTCCGCCTCGCGCACGCTCGACAAGTTCGAGATGGAGCAGGCCGATTTCTTCGCGCGTGTGCGCGCCGAATACCTGCGCCGCGCGGCGGAATCCGGCGGCCGCATCGTCGTCATCGATTCGACGAAGACGATAGCCGAAGTGCGCGGCGCGCTGCAGGCCGCGCTGGAGACCTGGCTGTGAGCATGTACCCCTGGCAAGAAGACGCGTGGACCCGGCTGCAGGCGATGCGCGTGCGGCTGCCGCATGCGATCCTGTTTTACGGCCCGGCCGGAATCGGCAAGGCCGATTTCATCGAAGCGTTCGCCCAGGCGCTGCTGTGCGAAAACGGGAGGCCGGACGGGCACGCATGCGGGGCGTGCGCGTCGTGCGGCTGGTTTGTCCAGGGCAATCACCCCGACTACCGCCGCGTGCGGCCCGAAGCGATGGAAGACGAAGCGCCCTCCGCGGAGGGCGACGAGGCGCCGGCCGAAGAGAAAAAGGCCAAGTCGAAGACGGCGTCGAAAGAAATCAAGATCGAGCAGGTGCGTGCGCTGGCCGATTTCATGAACATCTCGACGCACCGCCAGGGCCTGCGCGTCGTCGTGCTGTACCCGGCCGAGGCGCTGAACATGCCCGCGTCGAATGCGCTGCTGAAGACGCTCGAGGAACCGCCGCCGGGCACCGTGTTCCTGCTGGCATCGAACGGGCTGGACCGGCTGCTGCCGACGATCCTGTCGCGCTGCCGCAAATTCGCCTTGCCGATGCCGGATCATGCCCAGGCGTTGGCGTGGCTCGCAGCGCAGGGCGTCACCGATGCGGACGGCTGGCTGCGCGAGCAGGGCGGCGCGCCGCTCGCGGCGCTGGCACAGGCGGAGACGGGCAGCCGCGAAGAGCTCGACGGCCTGCTGCAAGTGCTCGCGCAACCGAGCGTCGATGCCGCGTTGCGCAGCGCCGACAAATTGAGCAAGGCGCCGCTCGCATCCCTCGTCGCGTGGCAGCAGCGGTGGCTGTATGACGTGTTCTCGTACAAGCTGTCCGGAGTGATCCGGTATTATCCGAGATATCAGCGGGAACTCGCGGCGCTGGCCGGACGGGTGCCCGTGGCCCAGTTGATGCAGGCTATCAAGTCCACGAACGAGCGCCGCGCCGTGGCCGATCACCCCTTGTCGCCGAAGCTGTTTGTCGAAGACATGTTGCTCGATTACACCGCCCGCTGCGGTGTGTGATGAAAGGAAGATGATGAGCGTATCGCCGAACGGTCCGATCAGTGGCCTGCCCGCCGATCCGAACGCGCCGCAGCCGGCGCGGCCGTCCGTACTGTCGCTCGCCATCAAGGAAAAGGCCGCCCTGTACGCGGCCTATATGCCGTTCCTGAAGAATGGCGGCATGTTCGTGCCGACCAACAAGCCATACAAGATCGGCGACGAGATCTACCTGATCCTGTCGCTGATGGACGACCCGAACAAATACCCGATCGCCGGCAAGGTCGCGTGGATCACGCCGGCCGGCGCGAACAACAACAAGGCGCAAGGCATCGGCGTGCACTTCCCGGCCGACGAAACCGGACAGCGCGCCCGCTTGCGCATCGAAGAAATCCTCGGCGCCGCGCTGCGTTCGGCGCGCGCCACCCATACCCTGTAACTTCCTGGTTTCACCATGCCGTCCTACGTACACCGCCTCGCTCGTCGAGAAGATCTTCCCGTCATCGTCGACATCTACAATTCCACCATCGCCTCGCGCGAAGTCACGGCCGACACCGAACCCGTCACCGTGCAGTCGCGCGAAGGCTGGTTCAACGACCACATGCCGGAACGCCGTCCGCTGTGGGTGATCCACGACGCGGCCGATACGTCGGACGAGCCGGCCGTGATCGGCTGGTGCTCTTACTCGAATTTCTATGGCCGTCCGGCATATTCCGGCACGGCCGAGCTGTCGATCTATATCGCGGAAGCGTGGCGCGGCAAGGGTGTCGGGCGTTACTGCCTCGAACAGGCGATGGCGTTCGCGCCCAATGTGAACGTGCATACCTTGCTGGGCTTCATCTTTGGCCACAATGTGCCGAGCCTGGCCCTGTTCCGCAAATACGGGTTCGATACGTGGGCGCATTTTCCGCGGGTGGCGAATCTGGATGGGATCGAGCGGGACCTGATCATCCTCGGTAAGCGGGTGGCCTGAGACCGCAAAACCGTCGCCCCTGGACCAGGCGTCCCCCTCGGCAGGGCCCAAGTTTTGCGTCATGTAGACGCGACGAAATTGGGTTCCCGCCTGCGCGGGAACGACGGAGCGAACGCAGGCGGTACTTTTGTACGTCGCGTACAATATCTGGATGTATATCGATTCCCACTGCCACATCAATTTCCCGGAACTGGCCGCCAGGATGCCGGACATCCTGGCCAGGATGGCCGAGAACAAGGTCTCGCACGCGCTGTGCGTCTCCGTCGACCTGCCGGAGTTTCCCAGCGTGCTCGCGCTTGCCGAGCAATACCCGCACATTTATGCGTCCGTCGGCGTGCACCCCGATTACGAGGACACGCCCGAGCCCACCGTCGCCCAGCTCGTCGAGCTGGCCGATCACCCGAAGGTCATCGCGATCGGTGAAACCGGTCTCGATTATTACCGGCTGGAAGGCGACCTCGAATGGCAGCGCGAGCGTTTCCGTACGCACATCCGCGCGTCGCGCGAGACCCGCAAGCCGCTGATCATCCACACGCGCTCGGCCAGCGAAGACACGATCCGCATCATGCGCGAAGAACGTGCGGGCACGGACCAGGGCGGCGTCGCGGGCGTGATGCACTGCTTCACGGAGTCGCTCGACGTGGCCCTCGCCGCCATCGAGATGGGTTTTTATATCTCGTTCTCCGGCATCGTGACGTTCAAGAGTGCGAAGGACCTGCAGGCGGTGGCGCGGGCGCTGCCGCTGGACCGCATCCTCATCGAGACGGATTCGCCTTACCTCGCCCCCGTGCCGTTCCGCGGCAAGATGAACGAGCCGGGCTATGTGGCGCACGTGGCGGAATATCTCGCCACGTTGAAGGACGTGCCGCTGCGCGAGATCGCCGACCGCACCACCGAAAATTTCTTCAACCTGTTCAAGACCGCGAGGACCTGACCGTGACCCTTCTTCGATCGATCGTGCTCGCCGCCGCGCTGGCGGCACCCGCCATGGCGATGGCCGACCAGACGAGCGACTTCTTCCGTGCCGTGCAGATGGACGATGCGCGCACGGTGCGTTCGCTGCTGGGCAAGGTCGACCCGAACCAGGCCAACCCGGTTGGCGGCGAACCGCCCCTCGTGCTGGCCGTGCGCGAAGGCGCGATGCAGGTGGTCGACGCGCTGCTGCGCCACCCGGGTACGAACGTCGACGCGCCTGCGCTGAACGGCAACACGGCGCTGATGATGGCCGCGTACAAGCACAACAAGCCGGCCGCCGAGGCGCTGATCGCAAAAGGCGCCGCGGTAAACCGCCCGGGCTGGACGCCGCTGCACTACGCGGCCGCGAGCGGCGATAACGACATCGCGCGCCTGCTGCTCGCGCACGGCGCCCGCATCGATGCGCAGTCGCCGCCGGCGAGCGGCAAGTTCACGCCGCTGATGATGGCGGCGCGCGAAGGCCACGAGGACACGGCCGTGTTCCTGCTCGGCCAGGGCGCCGATCCGACACTGAAGAATGGCGAAGGTCTCACGGCGGCCGAGATCGCGCGCCGTGCGGATCACGCCACCATCGCGGCGAAGCTCGACACGCAGGTCAAGCCTGCCCGCTGAGCTAGCTTTCTCCGCACTTGTGGGCGCGCTTGCGCGTGTACATGTGCGCGTCCGCATGCATGAGTAAGGTCTCGACCTGGTCCGCGTGATCGGGGAACAGGCCGATGCCGATGCTGACGCCGATGTGCAGCGGCGCGCATTGCGTCGGCACGGGCCGCACGAGCGCGGCGC
>NZ_JBKYMO010000364.1:0-5928 GCF_047302915.1 Massilia sp. CT11-108
GCTGGCCGGGGCCGCCGTCCTGCTCGGCGAAACGCTCACACTGGCCAACGTCGGCTTCGCGCTGGCCGTGATCGCGACCGTGGCACTGGGCCGGCGCATGCAGGTGAGGCGATAATGACTATGCATCCAGGCACGCCCACGCTGTCCGGCACGACGTACAATATCGGCTTTCTTTTCACACAACCCTGGGGAATCCATGTCCGTCTACGACAAACTCAACGCACTGAACATCACCCTCTCGGCACCGGCGACGCCGGCGGCTGCCTATGTCATGTATGCACAGACCGGCAACCTGGTCTTCCTGTCCGGCCACATTTCCAAGAATGCGGACGGCACGGTGCACACCGGCCTGCTGGGCAAGGACAACACGACGGAACAGGGCAAGGCGGCGGCGCGCGCCGTGGCGGTCGACCTGATCGGCACGCTGCAGGCGGCCGTCGGCGGCGACCTGAACCGCGTCAAGCGCATCGTCAAGGTGATGAGCCTGGTCGCGTCGACGCCGGACTACACGGAACAGCACCTCGTCACGAACGGCTGCTCGGAACTGCTGGGCGAAGTGTTCGGCGACGCGGGCAAGCACGCGCGCTCGGCCTTCGGCGTGGCGTCGCTGCCCCTCGGTGCCTCGGTCGAGATCGAACTGATCGCCGAAGTGGAATAAACTATCGGCCTGCTACAGAAATTTAACCGGAGCATGCTTATCAGGCGTGCTCCTCTATTGAGAGAGCAGCCTACCCGGCGTGCTTTATAATGGCCGACGCACCATCGTGGCCCTTCCTGTGAGACCAGTATGAAAATCGAAAACCCCAATCCCATCCAGTGGCAGTTCTCGGAGCGTGCCCAGCAGCTGCAAAGCTCGGCGATCCGCGAGATCCTGAAGATCACCCAGCGTCCGGAGATCATCTCCTTCGCCGGCGGCCTGCCCTCGCCCGCCACCTTCCCCGTCGAACGCATGAAGGCAGCCTACGACAAGGTGCTCAGCGAAAACGGCAAACAAGCGCTGCAGTACGGACCGACGGACGGCTACGCGCCGCTGCGCGAATGGGTGGCTGACTACCTGTCCACGGAAGGCTCAAGAATCGTGCCGGAACAGATCCTGATGGTGTCCGGCTCGCAGCAGGCCCTCGACCTGCTCGGCAAGGTCCTGATCGACGAAGGCTCGCGCGTGCTGGTGGAAACCCCCAGCTACCTCGGCGCGCTGCAAGCGTTCTCGGTCTACCGTCCGGAATTCCAGTCGGTCGACACGGACGACCACGGCCTGGTGCCGTCGTCGATCGAGCCGCTGGCCAAGGGTGCACGCCTGCTGTACTCGCTGCCGAACTTCCAGAACCCGACCGGCCGCTCGCTGTCGATCGAGCGCCGCCGCGAACTGGTGGAAACCTGCGCCCGCCTCGGCCTGCCGCTGATCGAGGACGATCCGTACGGCGCGCTGTCGTACAAGGGCGAGCCGATGCCGCGCATGCTGTCGATGAACCCGGACGGCGTCATCTACATGGGCTCGTTCTCGAAAGTGCTGACGCCGGGTATCCGCCTGGGCTACGTCGTCGCCCCGCTGCCGCTCGTGCGCCGCCTCGAGCTGGCCAAGCAGGCCGCCGACCTGCACACCGCCACGCTGACGCAGATGGTCGTGCACGAAGTCGTCAAGGACGGCTTCCTGAACGAACACATCCCGACCATCCGCAACCTGTACGCCAACCAGTGCCAGGTGATGCTGGACGCGATGGCCGAGCAGTTCCCGGAAGGCGTGACGTGGACCCGCCCGGAAGGCGGCATGTTCATCTGGGTCACGCTGCCGAAGCACATCGACGCGATGAAACTGCTGGACCAGGCGATCGCCGCCCGCGTCGCGTTCGTCCCGGGCGCCCCGTTCTACGCCAACAAGCCGGAAACGAACACGTTGCGCCTGTCGTTCGTGACGGTGCCGCCGGAGCGCATCCGCGAAGGCATCGCGACCCTCGGCAAGCTGATCAAGGACCAGATGTAAGCCTTCGTTCCAGCCCGGCGGCAGCAATACCGCCGGGTATCGACAATTGTTGAACAGATCAGACAATTGTCAGTTGCGCAAAAGTTACAGATTTTTCCACTTGTAAAAGAAGTTGTTACCCCACGTCAGTGCTGCGAGGTGTATGATTTTGGACGCAATATAAACGTGCAGTCCTCGCAAAGCACCGTATGACCAACCCAGTGCCCGTGCCGCTTGCCGACCCGCGCAAGCCCGCCATCCTCATCGTCGACGACGCGCCCGACAACCTCGGCACGCTGCGTTCGATGATGCTGCGTCAAGGGTACCAGACGTTCGTCGCCACTTCCGGCGACCGCGCGCTGGACATCGCCCAACGCGTCAAGCCGGACCTGATCCTGCTGGACGTCGTCATGCCCGGCATCGACGGCCTGGAGACGTGCCGCCGCCTGAAGGCGCATCCGGCCACGACGCGCATCCCAGTGATCTTCATGAGCGCGCGCGGCGAGACGGAAGACATCGTCGCCGGTTTCGACACGGGCGCCGCCGACTACATCCCGAAGCCCCTGCGCCTGGAAGAAGTGTGCGCCCGCGTGCGCGCCCAGCTGCGCCTGCGCAGCGGCAGCGACACCCAGTCGGAACAGACCGACCGCCTGCGCATGATCGTCAACAGCATGGACCAGGGCCTGCTGATCGTCGAGGGCTGCGGCCGCGTGCAGTACGCGAACCCGGCGTGCGACCGCTACCTGGGCTATGCGCCGGAAGAGCTGGTCGGCCAGTCGCTGAAGGATCTGCTGGACTGCAAGGAACCCGGCTGCTGCGAAGGCCTCGATGCGATGGTCTACGGCACGCGCGAAGTGAAGATCCGCCACCGCGATGGCAACCTGCGCGCGATGGACCTGACGATGACGCCGATGCATGCGGCGGACGGCCTGTTCGTCGTCCTGCTGCACGACATCACGCACCACAAGCAATCCGAGGACGCGCTGCAGCGCGCCGCGATGCTGGACCCGCTGACCAAGATCGCCAACCGCCGCCACTTCGACGCCTTCCTGGACAAGGAATGGCACCGCGCCATCCGCAACGCCCAGCCGCTGTCGCTGGTCGTGCTGGACGTCGACCACTTCAAGCTGTACAACGACACGCTGGGCCACGCGGCAGGCGACGTCTGCCTGCAGAAGGTCGCGCAGACGCTGCAGGACCACGCCGCGCGCCCGACCGACCTGGCGGCCCGCTACGGCGGCGAGGAATTCGTGCTGCTATTCGCCGAGACGCCCGCGGAAAACGCGGCGCTCCTGGCGGAGATGATCCGCGCGGCCGTAGCGGCGCTGGAAATCCCGAATCCGGGTTCGACGACGTCGACCTGGCTCACGGTGTCCGTGGGCGTGGCGACGATCGTGCCGACGCAGCTCGATGCGGTCGACAACCTGTTCGTGTGCGCGGACCGCGCGATGTATGCGGCCAAGGCCGGGGGGCGCAACCGGGTGGAGTCGACCATTGTCGGGGCGGCGTGGGATGTCGTGCACGACGCGGCGGTGTTCTGAACGCGCCCTGAACGCCCGTGGGCAGTCCCATGCAGTCCTGCAGGCCTAAACGACCGGGCCTCCCCGCGCCCGCGCATAAATGCCGACCGCTTTGCCGTATATCTCGGTGTCCGCTTCGTAAGTCAGGCCAAGGCGTTGGGCGACGCGCAGCGACGATTCATTGGCTGCGGCGATGACGGCGCGGACTTTCGGTTCGCGCCGGACCTCGAGCGCATGGTGCATGGCGGCCGCCGCCGCTTCGTTCGCGAATCCGCGGCCCCAACATTCGCGATAGGTATTCCAGCCAAGCTCCATCACGGCGGAATCCTCGCGAAAGAACGCGCCGACGCTCCCGACGAGCCGACCCGTCGCCTTTTCCTCGACAGCCCACCACCCGGCACCGTGGATGAGCCACAGGCCCGCTTGCGAACAAAAGATGCGCCAGGCGGCATGGCGGTCGGCCGGGACCAGGTGGGCCGCGCTGACCGGGTCGGCCAGGTGCGCCGCGAATGCGTCGAAGTCCTCGCGCCGGTATGCGCGCAGGAGGAGCCGTTCCGTGTGAAGGTAGGGAACAGAAGTGATGAAGTCGGTATTCTCCGGGGAATCGGTCGGATCGTCGTTCACAGCCACTCCACAGGGTAACTCGGAAGGCCCAGTGTATGAGCTAGGGCTGACGCCCGTCAACGCTGCGGATACCCGGTAATCTCCGCAATCTCCCGATACAACGGCTGCAACTGCCGATACATCTTCAAATAGACCTGCCGGTACAGCCGCTCGTACACGTCGCGATGCGCCGGCACCGGCTCGAACACCCGCCCCACGCGCGTCATCGCGCCGATCGCCGTGGCGAAATCGCGGTGCAGGCCCAGCCCCACGGCCGCGTCGATGGCGGCGCCCAGCCCGGACGTCTCGTACACGTGCGGGCGCGACGTCGGCAGGCCGAAGATGTCGGCCGTCAGCTGCATCGCGCAATCGCTCTGCGATCCGCCGCCGGACACGCGCAGTTCCGTGATCGCCACGCCGCTGCGCTTTTCGATGCGTTCCTTCCCCTCGCGCAGCGCGTACGCGAGGCCTTCCAGGATCGCGCGGTACACGTGCGCCCGCGTGTGCACGTCGCCGAAGCCGACGATCGCGCCCTTCGCTTCGCGGCCCGGCACGCGGATGCCGGGCGTCCAGTACGGCTGCAGCATCAGCCCCATCGATCCGGGCGGGACGGAACGCGCCAGCTGGTCGAACAGCTGTTCCGGCGCCACGTCTTCCGCCAGCGCGCGCTGCTGTTCGCGGTGGCCGAACTGCTCCTTGAACCAGTTGACCATCCAGTACCCGCGGAACACCTGCACCTCGCTGCTGTACGCGCCCGGGATCGCGGCCGGATACGGCGGCAAGAAGGGCGTCACCTCGACGTAGCGCGTGCCCGTCGTGTTGATGGTCGCCGTCGTGCCGTAGCTGAGGCATCCGACGTGCGGTTCGCGGCAGCCGGCACCGATCACTTCGCAGGCTTTATCGGCCGCCGCGGCCAGCACCGGCGTGCCGGCCGGGATGCCGGTCGCGTCGGACGCATCCCGGCCGATCTCGCCCAGGCGGTCGCCCGGCTCGACGAGTTCCGGCAGCATGCGCGGCTCGACGGCCAGCGCCTGCCACTTCCAGTCGCGCGGACCGGCCCAGCGGCGGCGCTTGTAATCGAACGGGACGTATGCGACCTGCGAGCCGGACGAATCCGCGAAGCGTCCGCACAGCCGCCAGTTCAGGTAGCCGGACAGCAGCAGGAACTTGTCCGTCGCGGCCCATACGTCGGGCTCGTGCGCGCGGATCCAGTTGATCTCCGCCTCGCCTCGAAAATAATCGATGGTGCCGTCCACGCGCGCCAGCTTGAACGCCGTGCGCCACCACCACGAGAGCGGCGGAACGGTGTCGGTGTGGCGCTGGTCGAGCCATGTGATCGCGGGCCGCAGCGGCCGGCCGTTGCGGTCGAGATTCACCACGGTGCCGCGCTGCGTCGTCACGGCCACGCCGGCGATGGCGTCGCGCCGGACGCCGGGCTGCGTCCACAGGCCCTGGCATGCGCGGCACAACGCCTGCCAGTAATCCTCGGGGTCGTGCTCGGCCCAGCCGGGCTGCGTGGAGAAATACGGGTCCAGCATCACCTGCGATTTCGCGACGATGTTCCCGGCGAGGTCGAACAGCAGCGCGCGCACGCTCTGGGTGCCGTTGTCGATGGCGAGGATCGTCGTCGCGTCGCAGTTCTTTCTAGTCTTCATGTCGCAAACCGTGGTGAAAGGTCCAGTGCGCGCGGTACGCGGCGTCTTCCTGCGCCCAGCGGGCATCGTCCCAGCCGAGCTCCGGCTGGCAGATGGCGCGGATGCGGTCCATGTGCGCCGTGCCGCCGTCGCGCAGCAGCAGGCCGAGGCGCGTGCGGCGCAGCAGCAGGTCGTCCAGCCGGCGGACGGC
>NZ_JBKYMO010000365.1:0-5855 GCF_047302915.1 Massilia sp. CT11-108
AGGCCCAGCAGGCCGAAGCCCAGCACGAGGACGCCGCACGCGACCCGCACGCGCGGGCTCGCGAGCCAGCCGCGCAGGCGCGCGCCCATCAGGCCCAGGCCGAGCAGCATCGGCAGGGTGCCGAGGCCGAACGCCAGCATCACGAGTGCGCCGTGGAGGGCGGAACCGCTCAGCATCGCGGTGACCAGGACGCTGTAGACCATCCCGCACGGCAGCCAGCCCCATAGGCCGCCCGCGACGAACATGCGCGCGGGCCGGTCCAGCGGCCCGACTCTTTTCAGCAGGGGCTGCACGCCGCGCCACACGAAGCGGCCGCCCTGCTCCAGGCGCGCGAGGCCGCGCCACGCATCCATCAGGTAGAGGCCCAGCGCGGCCAGCATCAGGTTCGCGAGCCAGTACGCGCCTGCCTGCAGCGCCGGCAGTCTGGCGAGCGCCTGCGCGCCTTGTGCGAAGCCGCCGGCCAGCCCGCCCGCGACCATGTAGCTGCCGATCCGCCCCGCGTTGTAGGCAAGGACGTTGGCGACGGGCGCCCGCCTGGTCGCTACCCGCACGGGGATGACCCGTCCGACGGAAGGCGCCACCGACAGCGCGCCCACGATCCCGCCGCACATGCCGGCGCAGTGGACGCTGCCCAGCAGGCCTACCACGAAGACGGGAAGGAGCGCGACGTTCATGGGGTCACACCGTCCTGGAATGCGCGGCCGGGCCGCGCGTGGCGAGATAGCGGTCGAACACCATGCACACGTTGCGGATCAGCAGGCGCCCTTTCAACGTGACGCTGATCCAGTCCGGCGCGAGTTCGACGAGGCCGTCGCGCTCCAGTTCCGCCAGCTGCGCCATCTCGCGGGCGAAATAGGCGTGGAACGCGATCGGGAACGCGAGTTCGATGGTGCTGATCGACAGCTCGAACTGGCACATCAGCTTCTGGATGATCGTGCGGCGCAGCGCATCGTCCATCGACAGCCGCGCACCGCGCGCCACCGGCAGCTCGTTGCGGTCGAGCGCATCGTAATAGGCGTCCAGCGTCTTGACGTTCTGGCTGTATGTGGCCCCGACCGCGCCGATGGCGGACACGCCGCATGCGACGAGGTCCGCGTCGGCATGCGTCGAATAGCCCTGGAAGTTGCGGTGCAGACGGCCCTGCTGCTGCGCGACGGCGAGGTCGTCGTCTGGCCGGGCGAAATGGTCCATGCCGATATACACGTAGCCCGCGGCCGTCAGGCGTTCGATGCACAGCTGGAGCATGCGCAGCTTCGTGTCGCTGTCGGGCATGTCCGCTTCAATGATGCGGCGCTGCGGCTTGAACAGGTGCGGCAGGTGCGCGTAGTGGTACACGGCGATGCGGTCCGGCGCCGCATCGATCACCTTGTCGAGCGTCGTGCGCATCGTGGCCGGCGTCTGCTTCGGCAGGCCGTAGATCAGGTCGATGCTGACGGAGCGGAAATGCGCATCGCGCGCAGCCGCGATGATGGCGCGCGTCGCGGCCTCGGGCTGGATGCGGTTGACAGCGCGCTGCACGTCCGGATCGAAGTCCTGCACGCCGACGCTGATGCGGTTGAACCCCTGGCGCCGCAGGCCGTGCACGCGCGCCGCCGATACGGTGCGCGGGTCGATCTCGATCGAGTATTCGCCGACGGCATCCGGCGCGAAACGGAAGCAGCGGCGCAGGTGCGCCATCAGGTCTGCCATCTGCGCGTCCGACAGGTAAGTCGGCGTGCCGCCGCCGAAGTGCAGCTGCTCGACCTCGTTCATGCCGGCGAACAGGCGTCCCTGCATCTCGACTTCGCGTTTCAGGTAAGCGAGATAGGTCGCCGCCTTCTCGCGGTTCTTCGTGACGATCTTGTTGCAGGCGCAGTAATAGCAGACGGTGTCGCAGAACGGAATGTGCAGGTACAGCGACAGCGGCTTGCCGCCGCCGCGCGTGCGCAGGTCCGCCACGGCGTGCAGGAAATCGCGGTAGCCGAACGATTCCGTGAAGCGGTCCGCCGTCGGATACGACGTATAGCGGGGACCGTTGCGGCTCAGCCGGGCGATCAGGTCCGCGTCGAACTCGACGACGGGCTGGAATGCGGAAACTGCATCTAACATCGGGGAAACTCCTGGGCCTGCGGCGTGAACATACAAGATGAGTCTATTGAGGCGGGGTCGCAAAATCCTTGACTTGCATCAAAAATCACCGAGGCCAGTGTGTTACCGACGTCCAAGTTTAAAAACCGACAATACCTGTCCCAGATGGCCCACCTGCTCCGCCACGCTGGCGGACGCCATGGCCGACTCCTCCACGAGGGCCGCGTTCTCGCGCGTGATGCCGTCGAGCTCGACCATCGCCCCATTCACTTCCGCGATGCCCTCGTTCTGCGCGCGCGACGCCGCCGTGATGTCGCCCATGATGGCGGCCGCGTCCTGCACGGCGCCCACGACCTGGCGCATCGTCTGGCCCGCCGCGTCGACGAGCTCGTTGCCCTGCCCGACCTGGTGCACGGAATCCTCGATCAGCGCCTTGATTTCCTTCGCCGCGCCCGCCGAGCGCTGGGCCAGGCTGCGGACTTCGCCCGCCACGACGGCGAACCCGCGCCCCTGTTCGCCCGCGCGCGCCGCTTCCACGGCGGCATTCAGCGCCAGGATGTTGGTCTGGAACGCGATGCCGTCGATCAGGCCGATGATGTCGACGATGCGCGTGGCCGAGCCGCTGATCTGGCCCATCGTCGTGCCGACTTCCAGCACGGCCGCGCCGCCGCGTCCCGCCACCCGGGAGGCTTCGCCGACCAGGTTGTCGGCGCGCTCGGCGCCGTCCGTGTTCTGGCCCGCCTTGGCCGCGATGTGGGCGAGGCTCGCGGCAGTCTGCTCCAGGCTCGCGGCCTGCGCCTCCGTGCGGCGTGCGAGGTCGTGGTTGCCCGTCGCGATGTCGCGCGTGGCCGCATGGATCGCGCCGACGCCCGTGCGCACGTCGCCGACGATCGCCGTCAGGTTGATGTTCAACTGGCGCAGCGCGAGCAGCAGGCGGCCCATCTCGTCGTCGCGTCCCCGTGCGGGCGGGCGCGACAGATCGCCCCCGGCCAGCGCGTGGACGGCCTCCAGCGCCCGGTGCATGGGCGCCACGATGGACCGGTGCAGCTCGGCCCAGGCCAGCAGGGTCAGCGCCGCCCCGGCCAGCGCCAGCAGGCGCCAGCCCCAGGCCTGGGTGGCACAGGCCAGCACGCCCATCAGCAGCGCCTGCGTGCACATCATGACGCCCAGGCGCCGGCCCAGCGGCAAGGTGCGCAGGTCCAGCAGGCGCGCCCACCACGCGGTGCGGACGACGGCGCCGCGGCGGAGCGCGAGCCCCTCGGCCCGGCCGTCGCGCAGGCGTTGATAGATCGCTTCGGCGCGTTCGACCTGGTCGCGCGCGGGACGGGTGCGGACCGACATGTAGCCCACCGTCGTCCCTTCCTGCTTGATGGGCACGACGTTTGCCACGACCCAGTAGAAATCGCCATTTTTTCGACGATTTTTCACGAGTCCTGTCCACGGTTCGCCCGCCTGCAGCGTTTGCCACAGGTCGGCGAACGCCGCAGGCGGCATGTCCGGGTGGCGGACGATGTTATGGGCCTTGCCGATCAGCTCATCTTCGGTAAAACCGCTGACTTCGATGAACGTGGGGTTGACGTAGGTGATGCGGCCTTTGGTGTCCGTCTTGGACACGATGGACTGGCCGTCATGCACCGGGTATTCGATGCCCGTGACGGGTAGGTTGGTACGCAAGCGTGGCTCCTGGCTTTTAGTGAGGAAATATTGTTTTTTGGAAATTTTATGAAATCTGGTCCGCCTAAATCCTTGATCCAGATCAAAAATGACGGATTGGCTGATGAACACGGGCGTAATGAACACATGCGCCGCCCGGCCGTTAAAATGGAGTACCCTGCGCGGATGTGGCTGCCAGGTTTGCATTTTGTGTCTTGATGAAATTCAACCAACCCCAAGATAGCCGTCGATGAACGATATCTCTCCTCTGACACGGCACCCCGATGTCCTGTACGGCCCGCACCAGCCCGAGCTGTTGCGCGACGAGATCCTGGCCGACCTGCTGGAAGCAAGCGCGGCACGCGCACCGGACCAGCCGGCCCTCATCGCCGGCGACCGCCGCCTCACGTATCGCGAGCTCGACGCCCTGTCCAGCCTGGCCGCGTCGCGCCTGATCGACGCGGGCATCCGGCCCGGCCATATCGTCGGCCTGTGGATGCCGCGCGGCATCGACCTGCTCGTCATGCAGGCGGCGATCGCCAAGGCCGGCGCCGCCTGGCTGCCGGTCGACGAGGACACGCCCGTCGAGCGCCTGCTCGTGTGCATGGACGACGCCGGCTCCCCTGCCCTCGTGAGCAGCGAGCGCATGCGCGACCGTCTCGGCACCGTGACGCAACCGATCCACACCGCCGAAACACTGCTGGCGCCCGCGCCCGACGGCTACGAACTGCGCCGCCGGAGCAAGGTCGACGGCGACGCCCCCGCCTACGTCATCTACACGTCGGGCTCGACGGGCAAGCCGAAAGGCATCCTCATCGACCAGCGCAGCATCTGCCACTTCCTGCGCAGCGAGAACGAAGTGCTGGGCGTCAAGGCCACCGACCGCGTCTACCAGGGCTTTTCGGTCGCCTTCGACATGTCGTTCGAAGAAATCTGGATTTCCTACCTCGTCGGCGCCACCTTGTGGCTCGGGCCGAAGGAGACGGCCGGCGATCCGGAGGCGCTGCCGCGCCTGCTTTCGGAGAATGGCGTCACCGTACTGCACGCGGTGCCGACCCTGCTCGCCCTGTTCGCGGACGACGTGCCCAGCCTGCGCATCATTAACCTGGGCGGAGAAATGTGTCCGGAAACGGTGGTCGAGCGTTTTTCGAAGCCGGGCCGCCAGATGTTCAACACGTATGGCCCCACGGAAGCGACCGTGTCGGCCAGCCTCGCGCGCCTGGAGCCGGGCCGGTTGATCACGATCGGCACGCCGCTGCCGAACTACGGTTTGCTGGTCATTTCCACCGAGACCGACAAGGGCCTGCAACTGCTGCCGCGCGGCGACACGGGCGAGCTGTGCATCGTCGGCCCGGGCCTGTCGGCCGGCTACCTCGGCCGCCCCGACCTGACGGCCGAGAAATTCCTCCCGAACCCGTGGAGCGCGGGACCGGACGATCCGCGCCTGTACCGCACGGGCGATCTCGCGCGCATCGAGCCGGACGGCCAGGTCGTGTGCCTGGGCCGCACGGACGACCAGGTCAAGATCCGGGGTTTTCGCGTGGAACTGGGCGAGATCGAGGCCCAGCTCGCGCAACAGGACGGCGTCGGCACGACAGCCGTGCTGCTGCGCAAGGACGACGGCATCGACCGCCTCGTCGCCTACCTCGTGCCGGCCGCCGGCGCGACGCGGGAACAGCTCGCACCGGCCACGTTGCGCCGCGCGCTGTCCGGGAAGCTGCCGCCGTACATGGTGCCGAGCCGCTTCGAACAGCTGTCCGTGATGCCGCGCCTGACGTCAGGCAAGATCGACCGCAAGGCGCTGAAGGCGATGGCCCTGTCGGCCCCGCTACCGAGCGATCCGGCCGAATCGGACGTGGCGGAAACGCCGGGCGAGGAAGCGCTGTTCGCCGCGCTGGAGAAATTGTTCCCGGGCCAGCCGATCCGCCGCGAACTGGACTTTTTCAGCGACCTGGGCGGCCACTCGTTCTTCGCCGCCCGCCTCGCCGCGGCACTGCGCGCCGACCCGCGCTTCGCCCACGTCACGGTGCGCGACATTTATTCGCAACGCCAGATCGGCGCCATCGCCTCGAGCCTGGACCAGGCCGCCGGCACGGCCGCCGTCTTCCTGCTGCTGACCGTGAAGCTGACGATGA
>NZ_JBKYMO010000366.1:0-5842 GCF_047302915.1 Massilia sp. CT11-108
GCACCGACGCGGCGCTGGCCGCCGACGCGCCCGCGCGCGCCCGGCCGCAGGAAGCCGGCAAGCCGAAAGTCCTGCTGATCGAAGACAACGACGACGGCCGCGAGATGATGGCGACGATGCTCGCGTCGTTCGGCTACCCGGTGTTGCAGGCAGGCGACGGCCTCGAAGGCGTGCGGGTGGCGTGCTCGGAAACGCCGGACGTGGCCCTCGTCGATATCGGCCTGCCCGGCATCGATGGCTACGAAGTGGCGCGTCGCTTGCGCCAGGACCCGGCGGCGCGTGCAATCCGGCTGATCGCGGTGACGGGTTACGGTCTCGAAGAAGACCAGCGCCGCGTCATGGAGGCGGGTTTCGACCTGCACCTCGTGAAGCCCGTCGATCGAGATTGCGCCCTGCACGAACACGTCGAACACGTGCGGCAGCAGGTCCGGCGCGATGCCGACGCCGGAATCGCTCACGCGTAGCACGACGTCTTCGCCGATCGGCACCACCGTGATCTCGATGCGGCCGCCGGCCGGCGTGTATTTCAGCGCGTTGTCGATGAGGTTCGTCGCGATTTGTTCCAGCCGCGTCGCGTCGCCGTCGACCCAGGCCGGCGCCAGTTGCGCGTCGATGTCGTAGCCGGTCGTGCGGCCCGTCGCGCGGAACGTGTCGAGGCAGCTGGAGACGAGCGTGGCCATGTCCAGGCGCTTGCGCGACAGCAGGATCTTGCCCGACATGGCGCGCGACAAATCCAATAAATCGTCGACGATGCGCGACAAATGCTGGCTTTGGCGCTGGATGATCAGGCGCGCCCGCGCGATCGAATCGCCGCTGACGCCCGGCATGCCGAGCAGCGAGCCGGCGCTGCTGATGGCGGACAGCGGATTGCGCAGCTCATGGCCCAGCATCGCGAGGAATTCGTCCTTGGCGCTGCTCTTGCGTTCGGCCGCGCGCCGCTCTTCCATCTCGCGCACGAGACGTTTATTGGTCGCGGTCAGCTCGGTCGTGCGCTGGGACAGTTTTTCGGCCTGGCGCTTCAGCTGCTCGTTCTTCGTCGCGAGCGCCACGAACACCTGCACCTTGGCGCGCAGGACCTGCGGGATCACGGGGGTGAACAGGAAATCGGCGGCGCCGCGCTGATAGGCCTTCAGGCGGTCGATCTCGTCGGCGAGGAAGGCCGTGACGAAGATGATCGGGATGTCGGCGGAGCGGGGACGCAGGTGGATCGCCTCGGCCGTTTCGAATCCGTCCATGCCGGGCATGTTCACGTCGAGCAGGATCACCGCGAAATCGTGACGGAGTACCTGGCGCAGCGCATCCTGGCCGGAGCGCGCGGACAGGACCTCGTAATTGCTTTCGTCGGCCCATTGCTCCAGCAGGCTCGTCAGTGCAAGCAGGCTGGCAGCGTCGTCGTTGACGACGAGAATCTTCGGTTTTTCGGTGTGGGACACGGCGTTTGAACAGGCTCGGAAACTGTATTCACAAGCTCGGCAGGATAGCAGAGCATGCCGTTTTGCAAAATATATTGATAAAAACTGTTGCAATTCGTCATGGTAGCACGGGCGCGTCCTTACCCGAAAATCAATCGTGCGCGGCCATCGTTCGGTGCCGCACATACCGTGTCAAGGCCGTATGCGATAGTGCGAACGTGTCAGGGGCCCACTTGAAAGGACAGACATGAATATTCAAATCATCGTAAACGACACCCATCACGACAAATGTTTCCGCGAACTGGTGAACCAGCCCGTGACGGCGCTGCGCGACGTCACCCAGCAGCAGGCGGATGCGTTGCGTGATGCGTTCGGTATCAATACCATCGCCGACCTGGCAGACCTGAAGGTCGTGAAATGGGCGCGCGCGATCCGCACGATGGCCAGCGCCGAAGCCGAGCCGCGCGAAGCCATGGCCAAGGAAACGCTGCTCGACGACGCCGTGGAAATGACGTTCCCGGCCAGCGACCCGGTCTCGGTGGCATCCAGCATCACCCGTATCGAGGTGGCGCCGGAAAAGGTGGATGCGAGCTCGGACCACCAGAACGCGGCCGCCATCGAGGCGCATAACGAGCAGGCGGTCGGTTGCCGGGCGCTGGGCCCGGGCGGGGAAAAGACGGCCGGCGCGGCCTAACTCGTTGCGGGTGTGCGCCCGGCCGGCGCACACCCGTGCGATCAGAAGTTCACGCGGAACTGCGCGCCGTAGTTGCGCGGTTCGTTGACGATACCCGTGAGGTTGTCGAAGTCGATCGCCGCCACGACCTGGATGCGGTTGGTGATGTTGCGGGCGAATGCGGCAAGCTCGTATTTGCCGTTGTCCCACTTGTAGCCGACCCGCAGGCCGCCTTCCAGCAGGGCCTTCGCCTTGTACTCCTTCGCTTCGTACAGGAACATGTTGTACTCGGTGCGGTACGACCAGTCCGTCAGCGCATAGAGTTCACCGTCGGCCAGCGGATGCGAATAACGCAACGTGAAGTTCGTCTGCCATTTCGGCGAACGGGGCAGCGGCAGCCCGTTCAGCTTCTGCGTGTACGGGAACGGGCCGGGGGCGCCGGTCGGGGTGCAGCCGTTCACGCCGCCCGTATTGGGCTGGTTGCCGCAGGTCTGCACGAACAGGTTCGGATCCTTGATCTCGGTGTCGTTGTAGCTCGCGCCGATGCTCGCGCGCCAGTCGTCCGCCAGGATCGCCTGGAAGTCCAGTTCCACACCCTGGCCCGTGACCTTCTCGGCGTTGATCAGCTGGTTCATGTTGATCGTGCCGCTGCCGGCCGTCAGCTGCTTGTCCTTCACGCGGTACTGGAACGCCGTTGCGGACAGGCGCGCACGGCGGTCGAGCAGGTCGGCCTTGATGCCCGCTTCATACGACAACGCCTTTTCCGCACCCGCGATCGACGGCTTGTCGCCGAGGCCGTTCAGGCGGCCCTGCATCGACGGTGCGCGGTAGCCGGTCGCCACGCGCGCGAACAGGTTCGTGTCCGCATCCAGCGCATAGGTCGCCGACGCATCCCAGCTCACGTTGTGCGAATCGCGGTGCAGCGGCAGCGGGCCGCTCGTCTGCGGCGGTTCGAAGCGCTGCGCGACGAAATCCTTGTTGTCGCTCGTGTAGCGCAGGCCGCCGCGCAGTTTCAGCTGCTCCGAGACCTTGTAGTTCAGCGTGCCGAACACGGCCCACGAACGGGCGTCCTGCGTCTGCGTCGCGTAGGCGTCGTTCTGCGGATTCCCCGGCGCCAGCGTGTTGAAGCTGATGGAATCGATGCGGATGTGTTCGTTGAAATAGAACACGCCGGCCATCCACTGCAGCGGATCCTTCGTGTTCGATTCGAGGCGGATTTCCTGCGTCGTCTGGTCGTGTTCCGGCAGCAGGTCGGCCGTCTCGACGGTGAACGGGATGAAGGCGTTCTGGCCACGATAGTTCGGTCCCATCGGCGGGGCGTACACCGCGCCAAACCCGCCGTCCACGTCGCCGCGGCTGTAGAAGTCCGCGTGCTCGTAACCCGTGATCGAGTGCAGGGTCATGCCGTCCAGGTCCCAGCGCAGGCGCAGGTTGGCGCCGCTGGTGCGCAAGGTCTGGCTGTTGCCGCCGTCGGTGGGGTAGCGGTCGTAGTCGAACCCGTCGACGAGGTCGTTCGTGCCCTTCTTGATGATGTTCGCGCGGAACAGGGTCGCATTGCCCTTCATGGCGCGGCCGTGGGCATTGAACAGCGCGGAGAAGTCGCGCGTTGGCTTGAACAGCAGCTGGATGCGCGCGGCGTTGTCGTCGTAGCCTTCGAAATCGCGGGTGTAGGCGTTGGGCCGCGGGTTGTGCACGCGGTCGTTGCGGTGCTGCGACTGCAGCGAGACGCGCAGCGCCAGCATGTCCGACAGCGGCACGTTGTACGCGCCTTCCGCATTGATCGTGCCGTAATTGCCGGCGCCGAGCACGGCATAGCCTTCCGTCTTGAACACCGGTTTCGCGGAATCGAACTTGATCACGCCGGCGGGCGAGTTGCGGCCGAACAGCGTCCCCTGCGGGCCGCGCAGCACTTCGACCTGGTCCACGTCGAACACGGGGAAGCCCTTCAGCATGGGGCTTTCCTGCACGATGTCGTCGACGACGAGGCCGACCGGCTGCGACGCGTTCAGGTCGAAGTCGGTATTGCCCTGGCCGCGGATGTAAAAGCGCGGGAACGAGCGGCCGTAGTCCGATTCGACGTTCAGCGAGGGCGAGCGGCCGGCCAGGAAGCGGATGTCGGCGCCGCCGGACGTCAGCACGTCCAGCTTCTCGCCCTTGATGGCGGTGACCGACATCGGGACTTCCTTGAGGTTCTCGGCGCGCCGCTGGGCGGTCACGATCACGGTTTCCAGGCGCTGGCCGGCGGGTTTGGCGGCGGTGGAGGTGCCTTGCGCGGCCACGGCCTGGTCCGGCTCGTCGGCCTGGGCAATCATGGGAAAGGCGCTCGTCACGGCGGCGGCGAGCAGCGTGCGGGCGAACAGTCGGGTGGGGCGTACGCTCATGGATATCTCTTCCTTGTCTTGATGCTTGTTTTTATTCTCTTTGTCATTTGGCAAAGATTGCTCATCCTAGCAGTAAAGACATTTGGAAAAGATGTCGATGTATATATTTTGAAAACGTATAAATTACTTAACTAAACGGTATTTGCCTGTGCCGACCCACTGTTGCATAGTGACGGGTTGGGGTTCACGATCGTATTTGCGGATTCCAGGGAGAGGGCGGCGCTGAAGGTCGGCGCCGGGCATCCTGTGGCGTGCCCGGCGTATGATTTAAGCAACGTTTCCCTTGTTGTTAATGGCCAACACCGCTAGTTCTGGAGGTCCGGCGGGATGTCGTAGCTGAACGTCCTGGTGTCGAACATCAGCTTCCAGGTTTGTGCTTCCACCGGCTGGTCGTCCAGCGTGCCGCCCGCCGTCACCGTGATCGGCACGGGGATATTGCCGTTGACGGTGGCCGTGCGATAGGTCCAGCGGCGCTTGTCGCAGCGGGCCGGCGGTATGCCCCCGTCGTCGCCATGCTCCGTGTTCGCGACCTGTGCCAGCCAGGCGTCGTACGCGGCCTTCGCGTCCTCGCAGGACCCCTCCGGTTTCGCATCGCGTGCGGCGAGGAATTCTCCCAGCACGGCGATCTGGCCGTCGTGCGGTGCCAGCACCGTATTCATGGTCGTGACGGCCTCGCTGTCCGGCTCGGCGTCCCAGCGCGTCTTGACGACCCAGCCCCACAGGTTTTCGCTGAGGGCTTCGAAGCGGACCTGTTCGGGCTTGACCGGGGCGTTGGACAGGAAGCGGATCTGCGTATTTTCCTGGGCCAGGCCGCCGTCCTTGCCGTCCGGGTGCACGTAGAACACGCCATACACCGCCTGGCCGTCGCCGTTCACGGCGGCCCCGCTGGCGACGAAGTACAGCTCGTCGCCGGCCGCCCCGTCGGGGATCTTCGCCTGCTGCACGACGCGCATCAGATACGTCACGTTGTCTTCGCCCACGAACAGCCACCCCTTTTTCGCGGCCGAGTATTTGCCGTAGGTCTGGCCCATCACGTCGTCGATGACGGCGGCTTCGTCGATCGTGACGCGTTTCTGCGCGTCCTTCGCATGCAGCCAGTAAGCCAGCGCGATCAGGGCCAGGGCGAGCGCGCCGACCGTGGCCAGCACATACAGTACGAGGCGGCCCCAGCGGCGGGGCGGCCGGGCAGGGTGGACGGGCGTGGCGGTGGCCGGTTCCTTCAGGTCTTCCATGAGATCCTCAAAAGTGAAAAATCGAAAATGCTAAATTGCAATTGTCAAATTTTACATTAGAGGTGGGCAATGTTGTAAAGAGAAAAACAAAACGCCCGCGCAAGGCGGGCGTCGAGATGGAGACGGCGACGGTCAGCGGTGTTG
>NZ_JBKYMO010000367.1:0-5778 GCF_047302915.1 Massilia sp. CT11-108
GGGAAGCGCCCAAACCGGCGGCGGAGACGGCAGCGCCGTCGCGCTACCGCGTCAAGCCGGGCGACAGCCTGGGTCGCATCGCCACCCAGCTGAAACCCGTCGACGTGTCGCTCGACATGATGCTCGTGGCGCTGTACCGCGCCAATCCGGATGCCTTCATCGGCAACAACATGAACCGCCTGAAATCGGGGCGCATCCTGACCGTGCCGGCGGGCGATGCCGTGCGCGGTACGGACGAGACCGAGGCACACGGCGTCGTCGTCGCCCACGCGGCCGACTTCAACGCCTACCGCAACAAGCTGGCGGGCCAGGTCGGCGCGTCCGAGCCCGTCAAGACTCCGCAGGCGGGGCAGGGCGCGGCCGGCAAGATCACGGCCAAGGTCGAGGAGCGCCCGACCGCCGCGAACGAATCGCAGGACCAGCTCCGTCTGTCGAAAGCCGCGCCGAACACCCCGGCCGGCAAGGGCACGACGATGAGCGCCGAGGACCGCATCGCCAAGGAGAAGGAACTGGCCGATGCGCAGACGCGCGTGCGCGAGCTCGAACGCAACGTGAACGACCTCGAGAAGATTGCCACGATCAAGAGCAAGGCCGGCGCCGAGGCGGAAAAGAACGCTTCCGCGCCCGCGCCTGCCACCACGACGCCGCCGGCACAGCACGCACAACCGCCCGCACAGCAAAAGTTGCCGACCATCAAACCGGCCGCCAAGCCCGCCGGCGCGCCGCCGGAGCCGGGCCTGATGGACTTCATCATGCAGAACCTGCCGCTGGTCGGCGGCGGCGCGGCCGCGCTGCTGCTCGGCGGGCTGCTCGTCGCCCAGCGCCGCAAGAAGAAGGTCGTCAAGGTGGTGCCGGAACCGGCTATCCTGGGCGTGCCGAGCGAACCCGCGCACTCGATGTTCGCGGAGACGGGCGGCCAGAGCGTGGACACGAACAACAGCGTCTTCAATTCCAGCTTCGCGCCGTCCGCCAGCCAGCTCGACACGAACGAGGTGGATCCGGTGGCGGAAGCCGACGTCTACATCGCCTACGGCCGCGACGCCCAGGCCGAGGAAATTCTCAAGGAAGCCCTGCGCACGCATCCGGAACGCTATCCGGTGCGCCTGAAGCTGCTCGAGATCTATGCCGCGCGCAAGGACCAGCGCGCGTTCGAGACGCAGGCCGCGGAACTCTACAGCATGACGCGCGGGCAGGGCGACGAGTGGGCGCAGGCCGCCGCGCTGGGCCTCACCATCGATCCGCTCAACCCGCTGTACCAGCACACCGCCGCACCAAGCGGTCCGGCGCCGAGTACCGAAGAACTGGGCCAGCAGGCCTTGCTGTCGAAGGAGCTGGACGACGTGTTCAGCGCGCCCGACCCGCAGGCCACGCCGACGGCGGCGCTGGCCGGCGAGCCGCTGGACTTCAGCCAGCATTTCGCCGACGCGATGGCGACTGCGCAGCCGGCCCCGGCACCCGTCACCAACGCGCCGTCGACCGAACCCGCGCCGATGGAAGACGACCACGTGCTCGACTTCGACCTGGGCGGCCTCGCCTTCGAACCCGTCGAGCCGGCGCCCGCGTCGCAAGCGACCGTGGAGCCGGCGGCCGACCTGGGCGGCGTGCACGATCTCGACTTCGACATGAGTGCGTTCGAGAAGCCGGCCGAACCTGCAGTGGCTACGGACAAGCCGGAACACGATCCGCTCGACTTCTCGTTCGACATGGACTTCGCCGCCCCGGCCGCGAACCCGGTGCCGCAACTGGAAGTGCACACGGACGATGATTTGCTGGCGCCGGCCGCAGCCGCGGCTGCAAGCACCGCTGCCGCCGCCGACATCGAGATGGCCAACCTGGCTCGCGAATTCGACCTGCCCGACCTGCCGACGGAGCTGCAGGCCAGCCTGCCGCCGGAACCGGAACAGCCGGCACGCGATCCGCTGTTCGACCTCGACGCGATGGACTTCGGCCTGGACGAAACGCCGCGTGCGGAAGGTTCGGTTTCAAATTCGGCGGCGTCGATCCCGACGGCCGCGCTGGACGAACACCTGTTCGACATCCCGGCCACGCCGGCACCGGCCGACGCGCCGTTCGCCGAGCCGGATCGCATCGTGCTGGAACCGGCCGCGCCACAGTTCGACGTCGGCGGCTTCGACCTCGACCTGCCGGCCGACGGTTCGCTGCCGCTGCCGGAAGTACAGTCGCTGTCCGAGCCGAGGTTCGAAGAACCTGCCGCGCCGGCGGAACCGGCCGCGCTGTCCGCCGCGCACATGGAGATGGAGACGAAGCTGGACCTGGCCATCGCTTACCAGGAGATCGGCGACAAGGAAGGGGCGCGCGAGCTGCTCGAAGAAGTCATCCGCGGCGGCAATCCCGAGCAGGCGGCACGTGCCAACTCGATGCGCGCGGCACTGGTGTAAGGCAGGACGATTTGACACGTATCGCATTGGGTGTCCAGTACGTGGGCACCGCCTGGAACGGGTATCAGAAACAACCATCGCGCGACACGGTCCAGGACCAGCTGGAGATCGCGCTCGAGAAATTTGCCTGTACGCGGCTCGCGACGACGTGCGCCGGCCGCACGGACGCCGGCGTCCACGCCATCGAGCAGGTCGTCCATTTCGACACGGACCTCGACCGCGCCCCGCAATCATGGGTGCGCGGCACGAATGCGTTCCTGCCCGAGTCGATCGTCGTGCGCTGGGCCCACGTCGTGGCACCGGACGCCGAAGGGCAGGACTTCCACGCGCGCTTCTCGGCCCGCTCGCGCACCTATCACTACGTGCTGTACAACCACGCCAACCCGTCCGCCCTGCTGGCCGGACGCGCCGGCTGGGTGTTCCGCCCGCTCGACGTCGAGCGCATGCGCGAAGCGGCCGCCCACCTGATCGGCACGCACGATTTTTCCAGCTTCCGCGCTTCCGGCTGCCAGGCGAATTCGCCGGTCAAGCAGATGCACGAGGTGAAGATCGAACGGATGGGCGACATCATCGTGTTCACGGTGCGCGCGTCCGCGTTCCTGCATCACATGGTGCGCAACATCGTCGGCTCGCTGATCTACGTGGGGACCGGACGCAACGAGCCCGGCTGGATGGCCGAGGTGCTGGACGCGCGCTCGCGCGACGCCGCGGCGCCCACCTTCATGCCGGATGGGCTGTACCTTGCTACAATCGATTACGACCCGAAGTGGGGGCTGCCGCAGGGGAGGGGTCAGAGCCCGGTGTTTCCTTTAGGGCTCTCACCCCGGTGGTGAGTGGTAGCGCCCGTTATAACCCAATAATTGGCTGAGCAACGGCCAGCAACTCCGGGGTCAGAGCCCCTTAAAAAGCAACACCGGGCTCTGACCCCTCGATAACCCCTCGATAACCCCTCGATAACCCCTCGATATGCCACGCACCCGAATCAAGATCTGCGGCATCACCCGCGAACAAGACCTGCACGCCGCCGTCGATGCCGGCGCCGACGCCCTCGGCTTCGTGTTCTATCCCAAGAGTCCGCGCTACGTCACGCACGAGCGTTACGCGGAGCTGGCCCGTGAACTGCCGCCGTACGTGAACGCCGTCGCCCTGTTCGTCAACGCGACCGTGGACGAGGTGCGCGCGGTCGTCGCGGCCGGTCCGGTGTCGCTGCTGCAGTTCCACGGCGACGAAACGCCGGAGGCATGTGCGCAACTGGCCGCCGCCGTGCAGCGGCCGTTCACGCGGGCATTCCGGGTAAAATCGGGAACAAGCGCTGACACGACGGCCGCCGATTTGCTAGAATCGGAAGCTCAATACCGCGCCGCTTCTCCCTGGTTCTCAGGTTTGCTGCTCGACACGTACGTGGATGCCTACGGCGGCGCAGGAAAGGTTTTCGATTGGTCTCTTATTCCAAAAGAGCTCGCGCCTCGGGTCGTTTTGAGTGGTGGCTTGAGCGTACACAACGTGACTGGCGCGGTGGCGCAAGTACGCCCCTTCGCGGTCGACATCAGTAGCGGTGTCGAGGCGGCGAAGGGGATCAAGGATGCCCGCAAGATTGCCGCGTTCATCGACGCGGTGCGGGCAGGCGATGCCACCCTTTTGAGCCAGGAACACCATGAAAGCGAATCAAGTTAACGGCGCCCAGGCGCTGTTCAAGACCCCCGACTATCAACTGCCGGACACCACCGGCCACTTCGGCCCGTACGGCGGCTCGTTCGTCGCCGAGACGCTCAGCCACGCGCTGGCCGAGCTGAACGACGCATACGCGCGCTACAGCCAGGATCCCGAATTCCTCGAAGAATTCCGCTACGAGCTGGCGCACTTCGTCGGCCGTCCGTCGCCGGTCTACCACGCCAAGCGCTGGTCGGAACAGGGCGGCGGCGCGCAGGTCTTCTTCAAGCGCGAAGACCTGAACCACACGGGCGCCCACAAGATCAACAACGTGATCGGCCAGGCGCTGCTCGCGAAACGCATGGGCAAGCCGCGCATCATCGCCGAGACGGGCGCCGGCCAGCACGGCGTCGCGACGGCCACGATCTGCGCCCGCTTCGGCCTCGAATGCGTGATCTACATGGGCAGCGAGGACGTCAAGCGCCAGGCGCAGAACGTCTACCGCATGAAACTGCTGGGCGCGACCGTCGTGCCGGTGGAATCCGGTTCCAAGACCCTGAAGGACGCGCTGAACGAAGCGATGCGCGACTGGGTCACGAACATCGAGAACACGTTCTACATCATCGGTACCGTGGCCGGTCCGCACCCGTATCCGATGATGGTGCGCGACTTCCAGTCCGTGATCGGCGAGGAATGCCGCGTGCAGATGCCGCAGATGACGGGCCGCCAGCCGGACTACGTCGTCGCCTGCATCGGCGGCGGCTCGAACGCGATGGGCATCTTTTATCCGTACATCGACGAGCCGGGCGTGAAGCTCGTGGGCGTCGAGGCGGCGGGCGAGGGCCTCGACTCCGGCAAGCACGCGGCGTCGCTGACGGCCGGCTTCCCCGGCGTCCTGCACGGCAACCGCACCTACCTGCTGCAGGACGAGCACGGCCAGATCATCGAGACGCATTCGGTCTCGGCCGGCCTGGATTATCCGGGCGTCGGACCGGAACACGCGTGGCTGAAGGATAGCCAGCGTGCGGAATACGTGTCGATCACGGACGACGAGGCGCTGGCCGCCTTCCACGACTGCTGCCGCATCGAGGGCATCATCCCCGCGCTGGAATCGTCGCACGCGATCGCCTACGCCGCCAAGCTGGCGCCGACCTTGCCCAAGGATCAGATCATCCTCGTCAACCTGTCGGGCCGCGGCGACAAGGACATGCACACCGTGGCGCAACGGGCGGGACTCAACTTCGGCTGAGCACCCATCCATCGTTTGCAACCACAGAATAAGGAATAACAGCATGTCCCGTATCGCACAAACTTTCGACGCCCTCAAGGAACAGGGCAAGACCGGTCTCGTCACTTTCATTACCGCCGGCGACCCGGCCCCGGAACTGACCGTTCCGCTGCTGCACGCCCTCGTGGAAGGCGGTGCCGACGTCCTCGAACTGGGTGTCCCGTTCTCCGACCCGATGGCGGAAGGCCCCGTCATCCAGCGCGCCTGCGAGCGGGCGCTCACTTTCGGCGTCAGCATGACCGACGTGTTCGGCTACGTCGCCGAGTTCCGCAAAACGAACCAGCACACGCCGGTCGTGCTGATGGGCTACGCGAACCCGATCGAGCGCATGGGCCAGAGCGAATTCGTCCGCCGCGCGCAGGCGGCCGGTGCCGACGGCGCCATCGTCGTCGACTACCCGCCGGAGGAATGCGAAGCGTTCGCGGCCGAGATGAAGGCCAA
>NZ_JBKYMO010000368.1:0-5701 GCF_047302915.1 Massilia sp. CT11-108
GCGCCGGCAAGCGCTGCGGCAAGCGCACCCGCACCTGCCGGCGCGCCGTCGGTCCCCGCTCCCGTCCCGGCCTTCGCGTGCACGGAAATCGGCCCGTTCAATTCCACCGACGCCCGCCGCTTCGAAGCGCGCCTGGCCGCGCTGGACCTCGGCGACCGCCAGTCGCGCCAGACCATCCAGGCCCAGGACGTCAGCAGCTGGCTCGTGCACATCCCGGCGCAAGGCAGCAAGGAAGCGGCCGACCGCAAGGCCGCCGAACTACGCAGCCTGGGCGTGACCAATTTCTACGTCCTGCAGGGCGACTCGCCTTTGAAATACGCGATCTCGCTGGGTGTGTTCAAGACCGAGAGCGGCGCCCAGGCGATGCTCGCGCAACTGGGCAAGCAGGGCGTGCACACGGCGCGCATCGCACCGCGCGGGCCGCAGACGACTCACTACGTCTACCGCGTACGCAGCCTCGATGCCGCGACCCGCAAGCGCATCGAAGGCTATGCCGAGCGTTATGACGGGGCGGACGTCAAGAGCTGCGGGTAAGCGCGGACGCATCGCGGGATGACTGTCCCGCCTGCTCGCCACCCAGCACCTTCACCGCCCGCTCGAGCATCTTGATCTTTTCCCGCATCGCCGACAGGTTGCGCAGCAGCGCCGCGTTGCGTTCCCATTCCGCATTCGGCGCCATCGGATAAAACCCCGTGTAGCGCCCCGGTGCCGTGATCGAGTTCGGCACCAGCGTACCGGCCGTCACGTGGACGTTGTCGACGATGTCGATGTGGCCGTTGATCATCGCGGCGCCGCCGAACGTGCAGTGCCGGCCGATGGTGGCGCTGCCCGCGACGCCCACGCAACCGGCCATCGCCGTGTGCGCGCCGATGCGGCAGTTGTGACCGATCTGGATCAGGTTGTCGAGTTTTACGCCGTCCTCGATCACCGTGTCGTCCAGCGCGCCGCGGTCGACCGCCGTGTTCGAGCCGATGTCGACGTCGTCTCCGATGACGACGCGGCCCGTCTGCGGAATCTTGATGTAGACGCCGCCGTCCACCGCGAAGCCGAAGCCGTCGCCCCCGATCACGGCGCCGGAGTGGACGATGCCGCGCGCGCCGATGACGCAGCGCGCGTGGAAGGTCACGTTGGCGAAGAAATGCGTGCCCTCGCCCACGCTGGCGTCGCGGCCGATGTAGCAGCCCGCGTCGATCACGGCGCCGGGCCCGACGGCCGCGCCCTCCTCCACCGTGACGTGCGGACCGAGGAAGGCAGTCGGGTCCACGCGCGCGCCCGGGTGCACGGCGGCTGTCGGGTGGATGCCCGGCACGGGCGTATGTCCGGGCGCGCACAGGTATTGCGCCGTGCGCGCGAAATACGCGTACGGGTTGTTCGTGACGATGCGCGCGCCCGCGTACGTGGCCGCAACCTCCGGCTCGTCGAGCGGCGCCAGGATCAGCGCCGCCGCGCGGCTGTGCGCGGCCACGGCGCGCAACCGGCTGTTACTGAGAAAGCTGATGTCCGTGGCGCCCGCGCGGTCCAGCGGGGCGATGCGCGCCACTTCGATGTCCGGGTCGCCTTCCAGCCGGCCGCCGAAGCGCGTGACCAGCTCCACGAGTCGTGCCCCCATCCCCTGCCTCCTGTCGCGTCGTTGCGTCGATATGCGGTTCGACAGGGACGCCAGGCCGGCAGTTCCGGATCCCGGGGGGAAAACGGAAGCGGTGTGAGCTACCGCAAAAGAAAAAGCCCCGCTCGCAACCGGCGCGTTGCATGCCGGTCGAAAGCGGGGACAGGGGACGTAAAAGGTACTGCCGTGCGATCAGAACTTGCCGCGGATGCCCAGCTGGAAGGTGCGGCCCGGATCGAACGACGTGAACTGTGCGTTCGGGAACTGGAAGTAGCCTTCGCGCTTGGCCTTGTTCAGGTTGACGATGTCGAACGTGATCGTCGGCCAGTTGTCGCGGTTCAGCACTTCTTCCAGGTCCACGCTGGACGAGAAGTCGGCCTGCTTGTACGAGCGGCCGTACAGTGCCGCCAGCGTCACGCCGCTCTGGTTCGCGTTGGCGCTCTGGCTGCCCTGCTGGTACTGGTGCGAGATGCGCGCCATGTAGCCGTGGTTCTCGTAGTAGAAGCCGAAGTTGTTGCTCTTCTTCGGCACGTTCAGCGCCACGAAGCCGTTGGTGCCCTCGCCGCTCGCGCTCTGGTTGATCAGGGTCGCGGTCTCGCTGAAGCCGAAGCCCTTGATCGGCAGCAGCTTGTCGAGCGGCTGGACCCAGCCGATCTCGAGGCCGCGCACGGTCAGGATGCCGCCGGCGTTGCGTTCCTGGCTCATCACGACGGTGGCCACGTCCGGACCGCCGCGCGAGTTGATCGCCACCTGCTGCGTCGGGATCAGGTTGTTGTACGTGATGCCGTAGGCGGCCAGGGCGGAGAACGGCATCGTCAGGTTGTCGATGACGGTGAAGCCCTTCACCTTCTTCTGGAACACGGTCAGGCTCACATAGCCTTCGCGGCCGGTGTACCAGTCGATGCCCAGGTCGATGTTGTTCGACAGGTAGGGCTTCAGTTCCGGGCTGCCGATCGTGCCGACGTCGGCCGACGTGCCGCTGAAGTTGATGCCCGGACGCAGCGAGTTCGGATTCGCACGGGTCATCGTCTTCGACGCCGCGATGCGGGCCACGATGTCGCTGCGCAGCGTGATGGCCGCGGTGGCCGACGGCAGCGTGTTGTTGTAGGTCGTGTCCTGGTAGACCCACTCGGTCTGGTTCGGGTACTTCGAACCGTTCAGCGTCAGGTTGGCGTTGCGCGGGTCGCTGAACGAGTTCAGGGAGCCCACTTCCTGCTTGGTGCGGACATAGCGTACGCCGGCGTTGTAGCGGACCGGGAAGCTGAACAGCTTGGTTTCGCCGTTGAGCTCGGTGTAGAAGCCGGTGGAGCGCTCGCGCACATAACCCGAGCTGGCGCCCGTCGACGAGCTCGTGGAATCCGGCGCGCTCGAGTTGTACGCGTCGTAGTTCGAATCCTTGCGGAAGCGGTCCCAGTCGACGACGAGGCGGTCGTGCGGGCCCTGCACCAGGTAGGAGGCCAGCTTGTTCAGCGGGATCAGCGAACCCTGGTAGGTGAGCGGTGCCGTCTGGCCGGCCGTGTAGCCGGTGCCGTAGCCCGGGTACAGCGCGGCGGCGCTGGCGCCCGGCGTGCTGGCGCCGTCGCACGGCGGCGCGCCGTTCGGTCCCTGGATGAAGACGCTCGGATTGTTGCCGCAGACGGCGGCCTGCCACGCGGCCGAGTTGTCCTGGCCGCGGATGCGGCGGTCGATGTCGTCGTAGGCGAGACCGGCCTTGACGCTCAGCTTCGAATCGCCCCAGGTCAGGTCGGTGTGGAAGCCCTTCGTGCTCGTTTCGCGCAGCTCGTTCTGGATGTTGACGCGGCCGCCGGCCCAGACGAAGTTCGCCGGGTCGTTGACGTCCTTGTTGAACGAAATGCTCGGCACGCCGCCGTTGTTCTGGAACGTGGTGACGAGGCCGCTGCCGGCTGCCGTGATCGGCATGATGGTCGGTGCTTCGTGCGAGAACGTCGACTTGGTGGCGTTGGCCTGGGCTTCCAGTTTCAGGGTCGGGGTGATCTTCCACTCCATGCCCGGGTTGATGCCCTTCAGGTCGGTACGGTCGCGGCGCGGGCCGAATTCGATGAAGTAGGTCGAGTTGGCGTACGTGCCCGACGTGACCGTGCAACCCGTGGTGCAGTCGCTCTTGTCGACCTGCATGTTCAGCGGGATCGCTGCATTGTTCCGGACCGCCCAGGTGTAGGCGATGCGCTGCATGTCGTCGTCCTTCTTGCTGTACAGCGTGTCGACGTAGAAGTGCAGGTTTTCCAGCGGACGCCATTCGGCGCTGAGGATGGCCGAGCCCTTGTCGCGCGTGCCGAAGTAATCCATGAAGCGGCCCAGGCGCGGCACGAGGGCGTTGTCGATCTGGTCGATCGTCAGGCCCGGGTTGTGCGCCAGCAGGAACGCCTGGTCGATCGGCGTGCCCGCCACGAGGCCGGCGCCGGCGCCGGCCGGAACGGTGGCCGGAATCGTCCAGTTGCCGCCGCCGGTGCTGTTGCGGGTCGGCGAGGAGCTCTGGGCTGCCGTCAGGTTCGGGTTCGTCAGGCCGACGGTCTCGTAACCGGTCGTGCGCGACTTCTGGCGGTTAACGGCGATGCCGGCCAGGATACCGAACTTGTCGCCCCAGGTCTTGCTGGCCACGATGGAGCCGCGGCCGCCGACGCCGTCGGCGATCTGCTGCTTCTGCGCCGTGCCGCTGTACGAAACGTGGGTGCCCGGGTTGTCGAACGGGCGCGCGCTGCGCATGTTGACGACGCCGGCGGCGCCGCCTTCGATCAGGCCGGCCGTCGGGCTCTTGCTGACGGTCAGCTTGGTAAACAGGTCGGTCGGCAGCAGGTCGAGGTCGACTTCGCGGTTGGTGCTCGCGCCGTCGATCGGGCCGGACGACGCCACG
This sequence comes from Massilia sp. CT11-108, assembly GCF_047302915.1. Classification (NCBI taxonomy): domain Bacteria; kingdom Pseudomonadati; phylum Pseudomonadota; class Betaproteobacteria; order Burkholderiales; family Oxalobacteraceae; genus Massilia; species Massilia sp. CT11-108. Next base: position 4,479 of record NZ_JBKYMO010000368.1, read on the forward strand.
GCGATCTGCGCATTGTTCAGCAGGATCTTGGTGAAGCTCGACCCCAGGCCGCGGATCTGGATGTTCATGCCCTCGCCCGTCACGTCGCGCGCGATTTGCACGCCCGGCACACGGCTCAGAGATTCAGCGATATTCTTGTCGGGGAATTTACCGATGTCTTCGGCGCTGATGGTGTCCGTGAAACCGACGGACTCCTTTTTATCCTTCGCCGACGAAAGCAGACTGGCGCGGTAGCCGGTCACCTTGACGACGTTGGTATCGGCCTGGACGACCGGCGCGGGCTGGGCCGGCGCCGCGGTATCTTGCGCATATGCTTGCTGGATAAGGCCTGCGAGCACGCTCAGGCCAAGCACGACTTGCCGGCGCTGGCGGCGCCGTTGTACGGACTTCTCGATCATTGCTGTCTCCTGTGTTTTTCTATGCCTGGGACGTCCCGATGGGCCGTCTTTATGGCTGGCAAAATCAGTGTAGGAGCACAATGTTAACGGTGTCAATCGCGCAAACATAAATGTTATGCGCAAACATCGACAGGAGCTTTGCATTTATCAGGCAGTTTTCGACAAAGCTCCTTTTTATGTTTGGAAAGATCAAGAATCGCTTGCGCAAAAAATGGTAGCGTATAGCAAAACAAAAAACGTTGTAGATGTCTGACATCTGATGATAAAACATGCAGAAAGCATCGTTTTAGGCCATTCACGCACAAAAATACACCATGTGACATGAGAAATTGTCGGGATTACGGGAAGAACTGCCATCAACATTGATCAGACGTCTGATGTCTATGGAAGGTGGCAGTAGACGCGTGCGGCCTACCCTGCCGCTCAGCGCCGTACGACGATGGGTTTCAGGCCGAGTCCGGCCGGCAGCGCACGCGCCGCTTCCTGCGCGAGGGCGCGGGATTCGAAGGGGCCGCCGTACAGGCGGTTGACGCTGCCCGAACGGACGACTTCGACCGCCAGGTCGACGCCGGCCTGCTTGAGTTTTTCGCCCATTTCCTCGGCCTTGCCGTCGCGTCCGTAAGCGCCCAGTTGCAGATAGAAACCTGGCGCCAACGCAGCCTTGTCGGCCGACGCCGAGGCCGAGGCCGATGTCGAGGCGGCAGGCGCCTGTGCGCGCGCGACGGCGGCGCTGTCCATGTCGACACGGTCTTCCAGCATGAGGGCGGCGATGGCGGCAGGGTAGGCCGCACGCGTCTACTGCCACCTTCCATAGACATCAGACGT
>NZ_JBKYMO010000369.1:0-5613 GCF_047302915.1 Massilia sp. CT11-108
TCGCCAAGCCGGTCGACCACGACCTCCTGCTGCGCACCATCGGCAGGCTGCTGGCGCTGCAGTGGATCACCGGACACCCGGCGCCCGAGGGCGGCGAGGATGCCGCGCTGGCCGTCCCGCCGGCCGACGAGATCGAGGCGCTGTGGCAGCTGGCGCAGATCGGCAACATGCGCAAGATCCGCGAGCGGGCCGCCTACCTGCGTGGGCTCGATCCGGCCTATGCGCCGTTCGCGAACCGCCTGGACGCGCTGGCGCAGGGCTACCATTCGAAGCAACTGGTCGCGTTCGTGGCGCGCTTCCGGAACAATTCCGAAAAAGTACTGGACGACCGGTCGGTGTAGGGTTGCCGTGTGCGCATGAACGCGCCCAACCCGACACCTGCCGTATCCCTTAAGCAAGGGATAAGATCATGAACGTGCTGATCGTTCGTCGCCTTAACGCGAACAGAACCTTATGCACCAGATTGTTGGCTCCGCGGCAGCGGACTGCTACAAAAACCGCATATCGTTAGAACGCTCGCCGGGATATGGATATGTCAACATATTCGTTCTGCATCGGGCCTTCCCTTCGTAAGATGTTTCGACTCATCCATAACGAAAGGGACGTCATGACCGCCAACACCAAGCGCCGCCTGGCCCGCCTCCGACAACGACAGCACCAGGCACGCCGCCTGCAAACGTGCGCCCTGCTGGCCCTGTGCATGTTGCCGGTGGCGGCCGCCTTCGCCGCGCCCAGCGTGTTCCCGACGGGCGTCACCCGCTACGAACCGCAGAAGGCGTGGAACGGCTACGTGCTGTTCTCGGGCCAGGACAAGAAGACGCACCTGATCGACATGAACGGCAACGAGGTCCACCAGTGGGCGCAGGAAGGCTTTCCGCCCGTGCTGGTGGAACCGTCCAAAGCCGGCGGCGCGCGCGGCCGCGTGCTGCTGCAACTGGCGCAGCTGCCGGGCGTGCAGACCGCGGGGAATGGCCTCGGCAATACCGCGATCGGCGAGCTGGATTGGGACGGCAAGGTCGTCTGGCGCTGGGGCGCGGCCGCGCAGGCGGCATACGGCGGCGCCGACACGAACACGAATGCCGACGTCAGCCCAAGTGCGGGCGGCGCGGCGAAGCAGCACCACGACTGGGAGCGTCTGTCCAACGGCAACACGCTCGTGCTGGCGAACCTCGTGCATGACGTGAAGGGTTTCAAGGCGCCGCGGGTGCTGGACGACGTGCTGTACGAAGTCGACCCGCAAGGGAAGATCGTGTGGCGCTGGACGGCGTCCGACCACCTCGGCGAATTCGGCTTTTCGAAAGCCGCGCTCGACCAGCTGCGCAACGCCGCGCCGCGCGAAGGCGCCAAGGCGGTCGACTACCTGCACACGAACAGCGCCCGCGCGCTGGGCCCGAACAAATGGTTCGACGGCGGCGACGCGCGCTTCGCGCCGGACAACGTGATCATCAGTTCGCGCCAGGCGAACATCGTCGCCATCATCGACAGGAAGACGGGCAAGGTCGTGTGGCGCCTCGGCCCCGATTTCGCGCCCACGGGCGGCAAGCTGCCGCGGCCCGTCGACCAGCTGATCGGCCAGCACGACCCGCACCTGATCGCGCCCGGCCTGCCCGGCGCCGGCAACCTGATCGTGTTCGACAACCAGGGCGAGGCCGGCTACCCGATCGTCAGCCCCGGCATCTTCCCGCACTCGCGCGTGCTGGAGATCGACCCGGTCAAGCAAGAGATCGTGTGGGAGTACACCGCGGTGGACTCGAAGCAGACGCAGTGGAGCTTCTACAGCGCCTTCATCAGCAGCGCGCGCCGCCTGCCGAACGGGAACACCCTCATCGACGAAGGCATGAACGGCCGGGTCTTCCAGGTCACGCCGCAGGGCGAGATCGTGTGGGAATACGTCAGCCCGTTCTACGGCGATTCCGCCGTCGGCGGCAGCGGACGCACGGTGCGCACGAACTGGGTCTATCGCGCCCAGCCCGTGCCGTACGACTGGGTGCCGGCCGGTACGCCGCGCAGCGAGCGTCCGCTCGACACCGTCGCCAGCACGCGCTAACCCCTTTCATTTTTTTGTAACGCCTGCGGCGCGTACCCCCGCGCGCCGCGGCGGCTTCGCTCATCCCGATTTTCATGACGTTCAAGGAGAACTACGTGTTTTACGCATCCGCAGCTCAGCACAAGACCAGGCGCCACGACGCGCCGGCCGTTTCACGCACCACCATCGCGGCGGCGGCCATGATGATGTGCGCCGGATGCGTGTGGGCGCAGGAATCGGGACCAAACCCGGGGCCGAATGCCGCCGTCGCGCCGGTGCTCGCCGCCGCCGATGCGGGTCCCGATCCCGCCGCCACGCAACCGCTGTCCGACACGATCCAGACGGTGCTCGTCTCCACCCGCCGCCGCGTCGAAAGCGCGCAGAGCGTGCCGACGCCGATGACGGTTCTGAACGGCGACGAGCTGGAAGCGAACCGCGTCTACCGCGCCCAGGACCTGCAGCAACTGCTGCCCAGCACGACGATCAACTACGTCCACGCCCGCCAGATGAGCTTTGCGGTGCGTGGTCTCGGCAACAACCCCGCCAGCGACGGCCTGGAAGGCAGCGTGGGCCTGTACCTCGACAACGTCTACCTCGCCCGCCCCGGCATGGCTGCGTTCGACGCGCTCGACATCGAACAACTGGAACTGCTGCGCGGTCCGCAGGGCACGCTGTTCGGCAAGAACACGACGGCAGGCGTCGTGAACATCTCGTCGCGCAAGCCATCGCACGACGTGGAATCGCAGGCGGAAATCTCGGCCGGCAGCTACGGCTACGTGCAGGGCAAGCTGGTGCTGAACCGTCCCGTGACGGACGCCCTGGCGGCGCGCCTGTCCGTGTACCGCACGCAGGACGACGGCTATATCCGCAACCGCTACAACGGCACCCGCGTGCAGGGCGGCCTGCGCCAGGGCCTGCGCGCACAGGCCCTGTATGAACCAGGCAAGGACTTCAGCCTGCGCGTCATCGCCGACTACAACGAGGAAGACTCGAACAACGGCACGCTGATTTTCTATAACGCCGGCGCGACGGGCAAGTATCTCGCGCAGGCGGCCCTCGTCGGCGGGCATCCTGTCACGGATCCGGAAGATCGTGCGGTCACCCTCGACAACGGCTCGCACGTGAACGTGCACCAGGGCGGCGTGTCGGCGGAAGCCAACTGGAACCTCGCCAACGCCAGCCGCATCACCTCGATCAGCGCGTGGCGCACCTGGAACTTCGTGCCGCACAACGACGACGGCCTCGACGTGCCGGTAACCTTGAACGTGGGCCAGTCCGCGCAGCACCGCCAGTTCACGCAGGAGCTGCGCTGGGGAAGCAGCCCGGGCGCGGTCGACACGGTCGCCGGTGCCTACTATTACTACCAGGAGCTGGAGAACAACGCGTTCACCGTCAACGGTCCCCTCGCCGACCGCTTCAACGGCAATCCGGTCGGCGCGTGGAACGACGTCACAAGCAACTCGCCGGGCACGCTGCGCGTCAACAGCTACGCGCTGTTCGGCCAGGCCACATGGCATGCGACCGAGCGCTGGGACCTGACGGCCGGCCTGCGCGGCACGTACGAGGACAAGCGCGTGCGCGTGATCCGGTACGCGCCCGTCGGCCCGACGGCCACCGGCCCTGCCCTTACCGTGCGCAACGCGCGCTACGGCGCCTACGATTCCGGTCCGCTGGCGCTGCACCAGTCCAGCCCCAGCGCGCTGCTCTCGGCCGGCTACAAGGCGTGGGACGACGTCCTGTTGTACGCCAGCCTGTCGCACGGCGAGAAGTCCGGCGGCATCAACCTGCAGGTGCCCGGCGCGGCCGGCGCGGCGTCGCTGCTGGTCGGCGCCGAACGCGCCAACGCGGCCGAACTGGGTGTGAAAAGCACGCTGCTGAACCGTCGCCTGCAACTGAACGCGAACCTGTTCGCGACCGTCGTCCACGGCTACCAGAGCAATGCCTACGACCCGGCGACACGGACGTCGTACCTGACGAACGCCGGTGACGTGCGCACCCGCGGCATCGAGTTCGAGGTCCTCGCGATTCCCGTCCGTACCCTGCACATCCAGGCGAACGTGTCGTTCAACGACCCGCGCTACCTGACGTACAAGAATGCGCCGTGCGCACCGGAAGTGAGTGCCGTGTCGTGCGATTTGTCCGGCCGCGACGCCCTCGTCAACGCGCCGCGCCGCACCGCGAACGTGGGCGCGCGCTGGGAGCTTCCGCTGGATGACACGTGGCGCGCCTATGTGAACGGCAACGTGTCGTACCGCTCGTCGACCTACGGCACACTGGACGCGTCGAAGTATTCGCGCATCCCGGCGTACGGCCTCGCCAACCTGTCCGCCGGCGTGCGCTCGAACGGCGAGCACGCGTGGGACGTGCAGCTGTGGGCCCGCAACCTGTTCGACCGCCAGTACTACACGAGCATGTGGAACGGCACGTTCGGCTCGTACAACGCCGTCATCGGCACGCCGCGCACGATCGGCGCGACGGCCCGTCTCGATTTCTAGGCAAGGAACCATCATGAGCAAAACCGACCAGAAACGCCGCGCCGTCATCAAGGGCCTCCCCGCCCTCGCCCTCGCCCTCGCCCCGCAGGCACTGTTCGCGGCCGACCGCAAGGGCCAGCAGCCGAACATCGTCTTCATCCTCGCGGACGACCTGGGTTACGCCGACCTGGGCGTCTACGGCAACACGGATTTCACCACGCCGAACCTCGACCGCCTGGCCGCGCAGGGCGTGCGCTTCACGCAGGCCTACGCCAATTCCGCCGTGTGCTCCGCCACGCGTTTCGGCCTGATCACGGGCCGCTACCAGTACCGCCTGCGCGGCGGACTGGAAGAACCGATCGCCGGGGCGTCGAAGACCATCGGCCTGCCGCCGCAGCACCCCACGCTGCCGTCGCTGCTGAAGCAGGCGGGCTACCGCACCGCGCTGTTCGGCAAGTGGCACCTGGGCTACCTGCCCGTGTTCGGTCCCCTCAAGAGCGGCTACGACATCTTCTTCGGCAACTACGGCGGCGCCATCGACTACTTCACGCACAAGCCGGGCGTCGGCCCCGAGGTGCCGGAAGACCTGTACGAAGGCGAAGTCCCGGTGCACAAGGTCGGCTATTACACCGACCTGCTCGCGGATCGCGCCACGGAATACATCGGCCAACAGGATGGGAAGCAGCCGTTCTTCCTGTCGCTGCACTTCACGGCGCCGCACTGGCCGTGGGAAGGTCCGGGCGACGAAGCCGTGTCGCGCGACATCGGCAACATCTTCCACTACGACGGCGGCGACCTGGTCACGTACGGCAAGATGGTGACGGGGCTCGACACCGCGATCGGCCGCGTGCTCGACGCGCTACGGCACAAGGGCCTTGCCGACGACACGATCGTCATCTTCACGAGCGACAATGGCGGCGAGCGCTTCTCGAAGACGTGGCCGTTCAGCGGCCAGAAGACGGAACTGCTGGAAGGCGGCATCCGCGTGCCCGCGATCGTCCGCTGGCCGCGCCGCCTTGGCGCCGGCAAGACGACGGACCAGGTCGCGATCAGCATGGACTGGCTGCCGACGCTGCTCGCCGCGGCCGGCGGCGCGCCCGATCCGGCCCAGTG
>NZ_JBKYMO010000370.1:0-5672 GCF_047302915.1 Massilia sp. CT11-108
GGCATGCAGGGCGCATGGCTGCCGTCGTCCAGCGCGACGGTGGCGCGGTCCGCCGCGTCAAATTCGGTCAGGCGCAGGCCCGCGTCACGCGCCAGCGCGGCGATGCGGTCAACCTGCCCCGGCGGCGGATCGATCGCGACGCAGGTCCCGGCATCGAACACGATCCAGCCATGCCGCCCGTCGCCGCTGACCTGCATCACGCCTGGATTGCCGCCGCTGAGCGGCGACGTGCGCAACGCGTCTCCGCAGCGGCGGAGACGCGCGCAGGCGGCGTCGATGAATGCGTCGTCCGCGAGCGGCCCGATCGACAGGCGCACGGCGCCGCCGCTGCGCCACAGGGGCAGGCCCATCGCATCGAGGACGTAGCTGGGCGCGGCCTTGGCGGCGGAACAGGCCGAGCCCGCGCTGACGCGCACGCCGGCCGCGTCGAACAGGTCGAGCAGGTCCTTGCTGGAGACGCCGGGCACGGCGACATTCAGCGTGGTCGGCAGCGTGTGTTCGAACGGCGCGTTGAAGACGATGCCGGGAAATGCGTCGCGCAATGCGGCCGCGAGTCGGTCGCGCATGGCGGCCAGCTCGGCGTGGGTACGGAACGTCGTGCCCTCTTCCAGTGCGGCCAGCACGGCGCCGAGCGCGGCGATGCCGGCCATGTTTTCCGTGCCGGAGCGCTGGCCGTCTTCCTGGCCGCCGCCGATCATCAGCGGCGTGTACGGCGCGCCGTCGCGCACGTACAGGATGCCGATGCCTTTCGGCGCATGCAGTTTATGGCCGGAGAACGGCGCGTAATCGATGCGCGTGTTCGCGAGATCCAGCGGCAGCTTGCCCAGCGCCTGCACGCAGTCGACCATCCAGTAGGCTGTCGATCCGCTGGCGCGCAGCACGCGGGCGATGCCGTCCAGGTCCGAGATGGCGCCCGTCTCGTTGTTGGCCGCCATCGTACAGACCATGGCCGCGCGCGGCGCCAGGTCGCGCAGGACGTCCAGGCGGTGGCGGCCGGCCGGGTCGACGGGCAGCGGCTGCAAGGCAAGCCCGGTGCCGAGCAGGCGGTTCCAGTGCGCGAGGCTTTCCGACACGGCCTTGTGTTCGGTGGCGCCGTAGACCAGCAGGTCACCGCAGTCTTCCCCGGCCGCGCGGCGCTCGCGCACGGCGACGAGGGCCGACAGCACGGCGGTCTGGATGCCTTCCGTGGCGCCGCTCGTGAACAGCACGCGTCCCGGCCCGGCACCGAGCACGCGGCGGGCGCGCACACGGGTCGTGTCGAGGATGCGTTTGGCGCGCAGGCCGGTGGCGTGGCTGCTGCTCGGATTGCCGAACGAGGCCTCCATCGCCTCGACCGCGGCGGCGATCGCGGAAGGCAGGACCGGCGAAGTGGCGTTTGCGTCGAGGTAGAGGTCGGGGGCCATAAAATAATTGCTAAAAGTCCAAAAATAAATGCGCCAGCAGCGCGATTGTTGAGTAATATGTTACGGTTTGGTGCCGAAAATGACGTACTAAAGAATCTTTGATTTTTCCTGGCCTGAAGAACGAACATTCTAGAGACCGTGCGATGGACAAGATGAATTCACTCGACAAATACGACTGCGCGATCCTGGCCGCCCTGCAGGCCGACGCCACGCTGTCGATTTCCGGCCTGAGCGAAAAGGTCGGGCTCTCCAGCACCCCCTGCTGGAAACGCGTCAAACGCCTGGAGGAAGAGGGATACATCGAGAGCCGGGTCAGCATCGTCAACCGGCACAAGGTCGGCCTGCCCGTGACGGTGTTCGTCAGTGTGCGCACCAACGAGCACGACGAAAAATGGCTGGAGCGCTTCGCTTCCGCCGTCGTCGCGCTGCCGGAAGTCCTGGAATTCCACCGCATGAGCGGCGACGTCGACTACCTGCTCAAGGTCGTCACGACCGACATCGACGGCTACGACCGCTTCTACAAAAAACTGATCCGCACCGCGCAGCTGTCCGGCGTCTCCTCCGCGTTCTCGATGGAGCAGATCAAGTGCACCACCGCGCTGCCGCTGGATCTGATCACGCACGGGCTTCCGGCGTAAGCAAGCTGTTTGCACGCCCGCGCGATCGTGCGATGATGGCGCCCGTTGACTACAACGGAGACAAACGAATGGCATCAACCATCAAAACCCTGGCGCTGGCGGCGATCCTGCTCGCGACCGGGACGACCGCGCGCGCCCAGGACCAGGTCGTGCGCATCGGCGTGAGCGGCCCGCTGTCGGGTTCCAACGCCTTCGCCGGCAAGGACGACGAGAACGGCGTGCGCCTCGCGGTCGAGGAACTCAACGCGCAAAGGCTCAAGGTGGGCGGCAAGACGCTGAAATTCGAACTGCTGTCGGAAGACGACCAGGGCGACCCGAAAGCCGGCGTGAGCGTGGCGCAGAAGTTCGCCGACGCCGGCGTCAAGTTCGTGCTCGGCCCGTACAACTCGGGCGTGGCGATCCCCGCCTCGCGCGTCTACAACGATGCCGGCATCCTGATGTCGACCGTGGGCACGAGCCCCAAGATCACGCAGGCGCGCTACCCGAACGTGTTCCGCATCGTCGCCAGCGATTCCCAGGTGGGCGCATCGATGGCGTCGTACGCCGCCAGGGAACTCAAGATTAAAACCGTCGGCGTGATCGACGACCGCACCGCGTTCGGCCAGGGCATCGCCGACGAATTCGCGAAGCAGGCGCGCGCCTCGGGCGTGACCGTCGTCGGCCGCGAATTCACCAACGACAAGGCGAGCGATTTCTCCGCCATCCTGACCGCGTTCCGCGCGAAGAAAGTGGACGCCATCTTCTTCGGCGGCTATGCGCCGCAGGGCGCACCGATGGCGCGCCAGATGAAGCAGCTGGGCATGGCGAACGTGCGCCTGCTGGGCGGCGACACGCTGTGCAGCCCCGAGATGGCCAAGCTGGGCGGCGATGCCGTCGGCGGGAACGTGATGTGCGCGCAGGCCGGTGCGACGCTCGACAAGCAGGCCAACGGCCCCGCGTTCAAGGCGAGATACAAACAGCGCTACCAGCGCGACCCGGACGTGTACGCGCCCGCGTTCTACGACCAGACGATGTTCATCGCCCGCGCCATGCAGGCCGCGAATACGACGGACGCCGCGGCCGTCGGCAAGCAGCTGCACACGATGAACTACCAGGGCGTGGCCGGCACGTACGGCTACGACGCGAGCGGCAACCTGAAGAAGACGGCCGTCACCGTGTACACCTTCAAGGGCGGGCAACTGGCGCCGCTGGCCAATTACTGAAGCGGCCCTTGTAAAGACTGGGCCTCCGGCGGCGCAAGGCGTATCCTTGGCGCCGCTTCTTTTACATCGTTCAAACATCATGAAACAGACCCTTACCCTGGGCACCATCGCCGCCGCCTGCCTCATCGCCTGCGCGCCGGCCCTCGCCGCCGACACCGCGGCCAAGCCCACCGCCGGCGCCACGAACGCCAGCGCCGCATCGAAACAGCTGAACAAACTGGCCGACGACTACTGGGACGCGGAAGCGCGCTTCGATCCCGTCGCCGCCGGCGAAAGCGGCGACAACCGCTTCCCCGACCAGATCGGCATGACGATCGCACCGAAGAACATCGCCCACCAGTACGCGCTATACAAGGGCTACCTGAAACGCCTGCACGCGATCCCGCGCGACGGCTTGTCCCAGCGCGACCAGACGAGCTACGACATCCTCGACTACGAGCTCAAGACCGCGCTGCGCTTCGAGCCGTTCCCCGAGTACCTGCTGCCGCTGGACCAGATGGACGCGCTGCCGATCACGCTCGCGAACTACAGCAGCGGCCAGCAGGCGCAGTCGCTCGTCACCGTGAAGGATTACCAGGCCTACCTGAGCCGCCTGAACCAGCTCGGCCCGTGGATCGACCAGGCCATCGCCAACATGCGCGAAGGGATGAAGCGCGGGATCGTGCAGCCGAAGGCGATCATGGAAGCCGCCCTGCCCCAGTTCAAGCAGCTGGTGGCGAACAAGGCCGAGGACAGCATCTACTACTCGCCCGTGAAGAACTTCCCGGCGGGCTTTTCGGAAGCCGATAAAAAGAAACTCACGGCCAGCTATCGCAGCACGATAGCCGGCAAGTTGAACCCGGCGTTGAAACGCCTGGCCGACTTCATCGAGCACGATTACCTGCCGGCCTGCCGCACGAGCACGGGCTGGAGCGCGCTGCCGCAGGGGATGGACTGGTATCTCGCGCGCGTCGCGAGCCAGACGACGACCGACCTGCAGCCGGAACAGATCCACCAGATCGGCTTGCGGGAAGTCGCGCGCATCCAGGGCGAGTTCGCGCGCATCGGTCCGAAGATGGGCTACGACGGCCCGCCGGCCGGCCTGCCGGTGTGGGTGTCGGAACAGGCGAAGTACAAGCCGTTCAAGACCGAGGGCGAGATCATCGACGTCTACCGCCACCTGAACACGGTGCTGCAGGCGAAGCTGCCGGCGCTGTTCTCGCTGCGGCCGAAGACGCCGCTCGACCTGCGCCTGGAACCGGAACTGTCGCGCGCGACCGCGTCCGACCACTACACGCCGCCGGCCGTGGACGGCTCGCGTCCGGGCGTGTTCTGGTCCGTCGTGAACGACCCGAAGCAGTACGGCAGCACGGGCATGGTCACGCTGTTCCTGCACGAAGGCCAGCCGGGCCACCACTTCCACATCGCGCTGATGCAGGAGCTGGGCCTGCCGAACTTCCGCAAGTTCGGCGGCAACAACGCGTTCACGGAAGGCTGGGCGCTGTACGCCGAGACGCTGGGCAAGGAGATGGGCCTGTTCGACAAGCCCGAGGATTACTTCGGCCACCTGAACGACGAGATGCTGCGCGCCGTGCGCCTCGTCGTCGACACGGGCATGCACGCGAAGGGCTGGACGCGCGAGCAGTCGATCCAGTACATGCGCGAGACGCTGGGCTACACGGAAGCGGACGCGCGCAATGCGACGGAACGCTACATGGCGTGGCCGGCGCAGGCGCTGGGCTACAAGATCGGCGCGCTGAAGATCCAGGAACTGCGCGCCCGCGCGGAAAAGGAACTCGGCCCGAAATTCAGCCTGCCGAAGTTCCACGAGATCGTGCTGGGCGAAGGCACGCTGCCGCTGGCGCTGCTGGAAAAGAAGGTCGATCGCTGGATCGCCGAGAGCAAGTAATCACCCGAACGTGACGGCAACGGCGAGGCCTCCCAGCCGTTCCGACCGCCGCACCGCGACCCGTGCGCCATGCACGGCCGCGATGCGGCGCACGATCGACCATCCGAGTCCGCTGCCGGCCGCCCCGTTGCCGGCCACGCGATAAAACCGTTCGCCGAGCCGCGCCAGGTCGGCGTCGGCCAGGCCCGCGCCGCCATCCTCGACGTCGAGCACGACCTCATCCCCTTCGCGATGCAGATACACGCCGATGGCGGCCCCCGGCGGCGCATAACGCACCGCGTTGTCGACCAGGTTGCGGACCAGGACCGCCAGCAACAGCGCATTCCCGCGCACGACGTACGTCCCCTGCGCATCCAGCTCGAGGCGCTGCGCCTTCGCCAGCGCGGCCGGCGCCAGCTCGGCCATCACGCCGCGCGTGACGCCCCCCAGTTCGACGCCGGCAATCTCGGGCGCCTGCGCAGACTCGACGCGGGCCAGCGTCAGCAGCTGGTCGATCAGACGCGCCGCGCGGTCGCAGCCGGCGAGCAGGCCGTCCAGCGCG
>NZ_JBKYMO010000371.1:0-5663 GCF_047302915.1 Massilia sp. CT11-108
CCGCTGCCCGGCCGCGCCATCGCGTTCGCCTTCACGCTGGCGGTCGTGCTGCTGACGGGCTATACGCTGCCCCGCATGGCCGCGGCCGCGAATGCGTTGCTGCTGGGCGCGAGCGCGTTCGTGTGGCTCGGCGTCGTGTGGCTGCTGGCGCCGCGCGATCCCGTCTTCGCGCCGGCGGCGCCGCTGTTCTGCTGCCTGTACCTGCTCGCCGTCGCGGTGCCGTTTCAATGGGAACTGGCGCAGCGCCGTTCGCGCCAGCTGCTGGGGACGCTGCGCCAATACGTGGCCGGCGCCGTCGTCGACGAACTGCTGCGCAGCGACCTGCAGGACCCGCTCGCGCCGCGCCGGCTCGAGGTGACGACCCTGGTGGCGGACATGGAAGGCTATACGGGCCAGGTCGAGTCGCTGTCGCTGGAAGACGCGTCGCGCCTGACGACGGAATTCCTCGACTGCCTGACGCGTCCCGTGCTGGAGCATCGCGGCACGCTCGACAAATACACGGGCGACGGCCTCGTCGCGTTCTGGGGCGCGCCGCTGCCGGACGACGACCACGCCGATCTCGCCCTGGACGCCGCCGCCAGCATCCTGCGCGAAGTGGCGCACTTCTCCGCGCTACGCGTCGCCAACGGCAAGCCGGCGCTGCGCGTGCGCATCGGCATCGAAAGCGGCACCGCGATGGCCGGCGACTACGGCACGGCCGCGCGCAGCATCTATACGGCGGTGGGCGACAGCGTGAACACGGCCGCGCGCCTGGAACAAGCCGCACGCGACTACCCGCACGACGTGATCATCGGCGAAGGCACGGCGTCGCGGGCGCGCCGCCACCGCCTGCTGCCGCTGGGCGAGCGCCAGCTGCGCGGCAAGGAGCGGTCGCTCCGCATCTATACGCTGGAGCGCAACGCATGAGGCGCCTGACCATGTGCGCCGCGCTGGCCGCGGCGCTGTCGTCGTGTCTTGCCGCCGGCACGGTCCGCGCCCAGCAAGCGCCGTTCGCCATCGCCGCCGAGCCGGCCCGGCCGGGCGACCTGTACGCCGCGGCGCTGCTGGCCCTGGGCGAAGGCCGCCTCGAGGAAGCCGCCGCCCTGCTGCAGCGCGTCCTCGAGCGCGAACCGCGCCATGCCGGCGCGTGGCTCGACCTCGCCATCAGCCAGTGCGAACTGGGCAACGCGGCGGAGGCGGAACGCCTGTTTTCCAGCCTCGAACAGCGCATGGCCGTGCCGGCCGGCATCGAGGACGTGATCGCGCGCTACCGCGCCACCGGCTGCGGCAAGGCGCCGGTGCGCAGGGGCGGCGTCTGGCTGCTGGCCGCCACGCGCGGGCACGACGACAACGTCAACCAGGGCGCGAGCGATCCGCGTTTCACGATCGGGACGGGCAGCACCCGGACGGAATACCAGCTCGACCCGTCCTCCCTGCCCCGGGCCGACGATTTCAGCCAGCTGGCCGCGTCCTGGCTGCGACCGCTCGGCGAGGCGGACGGCGACGTCATCGTCCAGGCGTACACGCGCCGGCACGACAGCGTCCGCGCGCAAGACACCGCCTCCGTGCTGGCCGCCGTCGAACACACGTGGAAACCGTTCGCCTGGCGGCTGCGCGGCACCGCGGCGACCGGCTACGTGACGCTCGACGGCACCCTGTACCAGCGCCAGCAGCAGATCCAGGCGCGCCTGGCGCCGCCGCCGGCGCGGCTGGCACCCGGGGTCGAGTTCGCGGCCATGGCGAACTACAGCCATGTCGCGTATCCGACACGCCCGGCCTACGACGGCAACACGGTGGAAATCGGCGGCATCTTCGGCTATCGCAGCGAATTCGGCCTGACCCAGGCCACGCTGACCCGGCTGCACGACGCCAGCGCGGCGGACCGTCCCGGCGGCGACCGCAAGGGCTGGTTCGGCAACCTGCAATGGTCCGGCGAGGTGACCAGCCGCCTGGGCCTGGAAGCAGGACTGAGCCACCAGATGTGGCAAAGCAGCGAGATCTATTCCCCCAACCTGATCGACAAGCGCCGGCGGCAGGACACGACGACGGTACGTGCCGCCGGCCAGTGGCTGCTGCGGCCGCACACCAGCCTGGTGCTGGAATGGCGCGGCACGTTCAATCGCGAGAACATCTCGCTGTTCCAATATAATAGTCGGGCTCTGCAGCTAAGTCTGCGATGGGATAATTTCTGACGCCGGGATTCGGTGTACAAGCAATCGACCGATATGTCCTGGGAACTGATCGTCTTCCTGGCTGCCGCAGCCGCGGTTGTCCTTGGCTGCCTGCTGCCGGCGCGCTGGCTGCCGTTATTGCCACACGACAAACTACTGCACTTCATCGCGTTTGCCGGACTGAGCGCGCTCGCGCTGCATATCGAACCCGCATGGCCCCGGCGCGCGGTCTGGCTGCTGGGGTTGCTGGTGGCGGGACTGGCGATCGAATTGCTGCAAAAAATGGTGCCCGGACGCAGTTTCTGCTGGCGCGACATGGGCGCCAACACGGCAGGCATCCTGGCCGCCGCCCTGGTTTTCGGACTGTTACAAGTGATCTGAGACGCGAATGACATCGTCGAGCAAACGTAAGAACGAGACGGACAACGACATCGTCCCGAAGGAGCTGGTGCCGGATCCGGCCGCGGCCGCCAACGAACCGGCGCCGCAGGAAGTCAACGTGCACATCCACCTGCGCAAGATCCCGCTGCTGGCCAACCTCAGCGAGGAGCACATGCAGCGGGTGAAGTCCGACCTGCGCATCCGCCAGTACGCCAAGCGCGAGATCGTGCTGCAAAAAGGCGCGGCCGGCGACAGCCTGTTGTTCCTGCTGACGGGCTCGCTGCAAGTCGTCGACGTCACGGAAGACGGCCGGGCGATCGGCCTGCGCCTGCTGCAACCGGGCGACTTCTTCGGCGAAATCGCCGTCATCAACGGCTCGATGCGCTCGGCGTCCGTCGTGGCGCTGTCGTCCGTGCTGGTGGCATTGCTGCCGCGCGCGACGGCGCTGTACCTGTTTTCCCACTCGCCGCCGGTTGCGAACCAGATGCTGCGCTTTTTGGCCGAGAAAGTGCAGCGCGACTCGGAATTCCGCGCCCTGCTCAGCATCCACAACACGTCGCGCCGCATCTACACGTTCCTCAACCTGCTGAAGGAGCAAAAGGACGGCAACGTGCAGGTCGTGGAAAACCTGCCGACGCACCAGGACATCGCCAACATGATCAACACGAGCCGCGAAACGGTGACGCGCGCCCTGCTCACGCTCGCCCAGCAAGGCATCATCGAAAAAGGCACGCACCGCATCATCATCGTCAAGCCGGACGCGCTGCAAAAACTCATCGACGGCTGACGTTCGCCGGCATTCGTAACAATTGGTAAGACGTAAATTAGCGACCTGCAACATGTTATAATCAACAACTTACCATCCGGTTTTCCTCCTTTCGTCTCCCTATGATTTCCCGTTCCATGCTGGGTGGCGTCTGGCGCTATCGCGGCTTCATCGCGGGTAGCGTGCGCCGCGAATTCCAGGCCAAGTACCGCAATTCCCTGCTGGGCGCCGCGTGGACCATCCTGAATCCCCTCGCGATGATCGTCGTGTACACCGTCATCTTTTCGCAGGTGATGGGCACGCGCCTGCAGGGCAGCACCGGCCACTTCGCGTACAGCATCTACCTGTGCGCGGGCGTGCTCACGTGGGGCCTGTTCGCCGAGATCACGTCGCGCGGCCAGAATGTCTTCCTCGAAAACGCCAACCTGATCAAGAAGCTGCAGTTTCCCCGCATCTGCCTGCCGATCGTCGTCGTGCTCAACGCGCTGGTCAATTTCGCGATCATCTTCGGCCTGTTCACCGTCTTCCTCGCCGTCAGCGGCTCGTTCCCCGGCTGGCAGTACCTGGCGCTGGTGCCCGTGCTCGGCGTGCTGGTGCTGTTCGCGATCGGCCTGGCCATGATCCTGGGCGTGCTGAACGTGTTCTTCCGCGACGTCGGCCAGTTCTTCGCGATCGTGCTGCAGTTCTGGTTCTGGTTCACGCCGGTCGTCTATCCCGCCACGGCCCTGCCCCAGGACATCCGTCCGCTGCTGGCCTGGAACCCGATGGCGGCCGTCGTGCAGGCCTGCCAGGGCATCCTGCTGGACGGCCGGCTGCCGCATTGGAAAGGCCTGCTGCCGGTCACGGTGCTGGCGCTGCTGTTCTGCGCGCTGGGGATGCACCTGTTCCGCAAGCGCGCGGGCGAAATGGTGGATGAACTGTAATGGGCGCGATCCGAGTCGAAAACCTGGGCAAGGCCTATAAACAGTACGGCAACCGCTGGAGCCGGCTGGCCGAATGGATCCTGCCCGGCAACCAGCCGCGCCACAAGCTGAAGTGGGTCCTGCAGGACATCAGCTTCGAACTGGCGCCGGGCGACGCCGTGGGCATCATCGGCATCAACGGCGCCGGCAAGAGCACGCTACTCAAGCTGATCACCGGCACGACGCAGCCGACCACGGGCGGCGTGGCGATCAGCGGCCGCGTGGCCGCGCTGCTCGAACTGGGGATGGGCTTCCACCCCGATTTCACGGGCCGCCAGAACGTCTTCATGGCGGGCCAGCTGCTGGGCCTCGGCGTGCACGAGCTCGAGGAACTGATGCCGCAGATCGAGGCGTTCGCCGAGATCGGCGACTACATCGACCAGCCCGTGCGCGTGTACTCGTCCGGCATGCAGATGCGCCTCGCGTTCAGCGTGGCCACCGTGCGCCGGCCGGACGTGCTGATCGTCGACGAGGCGCTGTCCGTCGGCGACGCCTACTTCCAGCACAAGAGCTTCGACCGCATCCGCGAATTCCGCAAGCAGGGCACGACCCTGCTGATCGTCAGCCACGACCGCGCCGCGATGCAGTCGATCTGCGACCGCGCGATCCTGCTCGACGGCGGGCGCCTGGCCAAGCAGGGCACGCCCGAGGAAGTGATGGACTACTACAACGCGCTGATCGCCGAGCGCGAAGGCACGACGGTGGAACAGGTGCGTACGCCGGAAGGCCGCGTCCAGACCACGTCCGGCAACGGCCACGCGAACGTCGTCGACGTCGCGCTGGAAAACGAGGAAGGCCGGGTGCTGGAAGTGCTGAACGTGGGCGTGCCGGCCACCCTGCGCATCCGCGTGCGCGTGAACAAGCCGCTGCCGCGCCTCGTGCTGGGCTACATGATCAAGGACCGCCTGGGCCAGCAGATCTTCGGCACCAACACGCACTTCCTCGACCACCCGCTGACGGACCTCGCGGCCGGCGAAACCATCGACTACCGCTTCCGCTTCCCGCTCAACCTGGGACCGGGCAGCTATTCGATCACCACCGCCCTGACGAGCAACGAAACCCATCTGGCCGACAACTACGAATGGCGCGACCTGGCGGCCATCTTCATGGTCATGAACATGAACCGGCGCGAGTTCGTGGGCAGCAGTTGGCTGGAGCCGCAAGTGGAGATCCGGCGATGAGCCAGACATCGTTCTACCGCGCCTTCGAAGACCGCTACCGCGGTTCGCGCGACACCATCAAGGAGCGGCTGCGCGCCTACGCTCCCTTCACCGATCCCCTGCTGCAGCAGGGCGCGCCGGCCGTCGCGCTCGACCTGGGCTGCGGCCGCGGCGAATGGCTGGAGCTGCTGGGCGAAAGCGGCTTCGAGGCGCGCGGCGTGGACCTCGACGAGGGCATGCTGGC
>NZ_JBKYMO010000372.1:0-5637 GCF_047302915.1 Massilia sp. CT11-108
TCGCCGGCCCAGTCCGCGACGGGTTGCGGGCGCGGCGCGTTGGCGTCGTGGACCAGGAACTCCGCCGTGTCGAAGCCGATGCCGCCGGCGCCGATGATCGCCACGCGCGGGCCGACGGGCGCGCGGTCGCGCAGCACGTCCAGGTAGGACAGCACCTTCGGATGCGCTATGCCCTCGATGCGGGGACGGCGCATCGTGACACCGGTCGCCACGATCACGTCGTCGTAGCCGGCCGCGACGAGTTCCTCGCGCGTGACGCGCTGGCCGAGCCGCAGTTCCACGCCCGTCAGCGCCAGCTGGCGGCCGAAATAGCGGATGGTTTCCGCGAATTCTTCCTTGCCGGGGATGCGCATGGCGATGTTGAACTGGCCGCCGATCCGCTCAAGCGCATCGAACAGCGTGACGGCATGGCCGCGCTGCGCCGCCACCGTCGCGGCGGACAATCCCGCCGGCCCGGCGCCGACGACGGCGATGCGCTTGCGCTGGCGTGTCGGCGTGTACACCAGTTCCGTCTCGTGGCATGCGCGCGGGTTCACGAGACAGGTCGCGCGCTTGTTGACGAACGTGTGGTCCAGGCACGCCTGGTTGCAGGCGATGCACGTGTTGATGCGGTCCGCGTGGCCCGCCGCGGCCTTGTTCACCCAATCGGGATCGGCCAGGAACGGCCGCGCCATCGACACCATGTCCGCGCTGCCCTCGGCCAGCAGCTGCTCCGCGTCGGCCGGCATGTTGATGCGGTTCGACGCGACGACAGGAATCCTGACGGCATCCCGCAGCCGCGCCGCAACCGACGCAAAGGCAGCGCGCGGCACCGACGTGACGATGGTCGGGATGCGTGCCTCGTGCCAGCCGTAGCCCGTGTTGAGGATCGTGGTGCCGGCGTCCTCCAGTGCCTGCGCCACCTGTACGACTTCGTCCCACGTGTTGCCGCCGTCGACGAGGTCCAGCACGGAGTGACGCACCATCACGATGAACTCGCGCCCGACGGCCGCGCGGATGCGGCGCACGATCTCCACCGGCAGGCGCATGCGGTTCTCGATGCTGCCGCCCCACGCGTCCGTGCGGCGGTTCGTGCGCGCGCACAGGAACTGGTTGATCAGGTAGCCCTCGCTGCCCATCACCTCGACGCCGTCGTAGCCGGCGCGTCTGGCAAGTGTCGCGCAGCGGACATAGGCCGCGATGGTCGACTCGATGCCGCGTGCCGTCAGCGCGCGCGGGCGGAACGGGGAAATCGGCGACTTGACGTTCGAGGCGGAGACGACGAGCGGCTGGTAGCCGTAGCGGCCCGCATGCAGGATCTGCAGCAGGATCTTGCCGCCCTCTTCGTGCACGGCGCGCGTGACGCGGCGGTGATTCAGGACGTCGGCGCGGAAGTTCAGCGTGCCGCCGAACGGCAGCAGCCAGCCCTGGCGGTTCGGCGAGATGCCGCCGGTGACGATCAGGCCCGCGCCGCCGCGCGCACGCTCGCGGTAGAACGCGGCCAGTTTCCCGTAGTTCCAGAAACGGTCTTCGAGCCCCGTGTGCATCGACCCCATGATCACGCGGTTCTTCAGCGTCGTGAAGCCGAGGTCGAGGGGAGACAGCAGGTGGGGATAAGCGGTGTCGGGGAGCGAGGCGGTCATGGGCACGACGTGAGTGATGATCCCGGCATTACACCGGGATTTCGTCGAGCCGTGGTTCTAATCGCGACACGCGCGAACGTCAGGCCGGATAACTCTCCGGCGTGCGCAGTTCCGCGAACTGCTCGATGCTGCCGATGCGCACGCTGACAGGGTTCAGGCTGGTATGCGGCGCCAGGGAGCGCCACGCGAACTTCCACTCCTTTTCGCGCGCGTCGGAAATCGGGCGGGAAAAGGCCGAGCCCAGGCGCGAGCGGATGCCGTATTCGACGGGGCCGTCGATGCCGGCCCAGTTGGGCAACGTGCGCTGGACGGCGCGGTGCAGGCGCTCGCCGAATTCTTCCGTGTTGTGGATGACGAGGCAGCTGTCGGCCGGGCCGAGGACGTCGAACAGGCTCCGGTTCCACGCCGTGGAAAGCGACAGGGTCAGGAAGCCGTTCTCGGGCTGGAGCTTGAACTGGCCGGTGGACAGCGCCAGTTCCAGCTCGGCGCGCAGGCCGTAGCGATGCAGGGTGGGGGGACGTTGATAGTCGTTCATGATGGTCTCGATTCGTAAAAACTAGTCCGGCCCGACCGGAACGTCGTGGCGGTGGATGCGCATGTAGCGGAACGAGACGGACACTTCGCGCAGCAGGAAAATGAAGCTGGCAATCAGGGCGACCATGGCCACCACGAACATGCCGGCGATGTAGCGGTCGAGCGGCAGATTGGTGGTATCGCCGAGGAACAGGCAGGCGATGATCACGCAGATCAGGAAGCCGCAGCCGGTGCTGGCCGTGATCGCATAATTGATCAGCCGCCAGCGCTGGTACAACACGTCGAGCTCCTCGCTGCAATCCGGATCCGGCCCCTTGCTCAGTTCGATCTTGAGGTCGCGGGTACGGTCGATGATGCGCGCGAGGCGGTTCATCAGTACCGTCAGCTTGGTCGCCACGCCGGTCAGCAGGAACACGGGCGCGATCGACAGCTGGATGACATGGCCGATGTCGTTGGTCTGGATATTCATGCGGGTAGCTTGTCGTTATTGTAAGAAGCTGGGGACAGTGTAGCAGGCGGCGGCCTCGGTCCAAATCGACGCCGTTTCAATCGAAACGGCCGTGTCGCTTGAACTGTTCCGTGGCGGCGACGAGGGCGCGGGCGATGCCCGCTTCCAGCGCGCCGTGGCCGGCGTCCGGGATCATGCGCAGGCGCGACCCGGCCCAGGCCTGGTGCAGGCGGTACGCGGACAGCGGCGGGCAGATCACGTCGTAGCGCCCCTGCACGATCACGGCCGGCAGGTGGGAGATACGGCCGACGTCGCGCAGCAGCTGGTCGGGCTCGAGGAAGCCGCCGTGCGCCATGTAGTGCGATTCGAGCCGGCCCACGCCCAGGTCGAGCGTGTCGGACGCGTGCTCTTCTTCCTGCGGCAGCAGGAACACGCGGCGGCCCTCGAAGCGGCTCCACGCGCGCGCGGCGGGCCAGTACTGCTGCGGATCGTCGCACAGCAGGCGCTTCGTGTACGCCTTCAGCAAATCGCCCCGTTCCTCGACGGGAATCGGTGCGATGAATTCGTCGTACAGCTCCGGATAGAACCACTGCACGCCGTACAGGAAGAATTCGATCTCGGCCGGCGTGCACAGGAAAATCCCGCGCAGGACGAAGCCGAGGCAGCGCTCCGGGTGCGCCTGCCCGTAGGCCAGCGCCAGGGTCGAGCCCCACGAGCCGCCGAACACGAGCCAGCGCTCGATGCCGAACATGGCGCGCAGGCGTTCGATGTCCTCGATGAGCAGCTGCGTCGTGTTGTTGCGCCACTCGCCCAGCGGCGTCGACTTGCCGGCGCCGCGCTGGTCGAACAGGATCACGCGGTAGGTGCTCGGGTCGAAGAAGCGGCGGTGCTGCGGCGACAGGCCCGCGCCCGGACCGCCGTGCAGGAACACGACGGGAATGCCGTTCGGGTTGCCCACTTCTTCCCAATAGATCGTGTGCAGGTCGTCCACGGCCAGCATGCCATGACGGTGCGGGAGGATGGGCGGGAACAGCGACGGCGGGGTGGCGGGCATGATCGGTCAGCGAAAAAACGACAACCGATTGTAGCCTACCGCCCGGCCATTCTAGAAGAAAGTGTTGAGCGCGAAGCGTACCGCGTAGTCGTCGTCCACGGCCAGCAGCAGCGGCCAGCGGTCGAACGTCGTGCACGGATGCGAGATGCCGCAGCCGACCAGGTCCCCCACCGCGAGCATGTCGCGCACGGGGCCTTCCGGCAGGCGCAGGTACGCGTGCTGGTCGTTCATCTTGACGATCTCGCAGCCGTCCGGCAGCGCGTGCGCGGCGCCGGGACCGGGCCGGTGGTGCCACAGCGGCACCGGCAGGCCGGCATCGTGCGACGCGTCGCGCTTGCCCATCGTGAGGATCGCGAGGCCCGGTTCGGGGCGCGACTGCACGACGCTCCAGATCTCCAGCGCCGGCCGCAGGCCCGCTTCCGGCTCGACGCCTTCGCGCGCGTCGAGTGCGGCGATGTGGCGCTGGTACATGCCGTGGTCGCTCGTCAGGTAGCAGCCGCTGCGCAGCACGGGCACGAGCGGCAGCGACAGGCCGTGCAGCTCCTGGAAGCCGCGCGCGACGAGGTCGAAGTACGACGAGCCGCCCGCCGTCACGAGGATCTCGCGCGTGCCGAACAGGCCTTCGTCATCGGCCTCGCGCACGAGCGCACACAGGCGCGCGACGAAGCTCGAGACGGCCCGCAGGTCGGCATCGTGGTCGTCCGATACCAGCAAGCCTTCATAGCCTTCGAAGCCGGCCAGCACGAGACCCGGCGCGCGCTCGATGGCCCGCGCCACCGTCAGCGCTTCCTCGGGCGTGCGGCAGCCGGCGCGCTTGCCGGACAGGCCCAGTTCGACGAGCACGGACAAGGGTCGCGTGAGCGGGTGATTTTCGACTTCCTCGGCCAGGCGCGCCGCGCCCGCGAGCGAATCGGCCAGCACGACGCATTCGAAGCCGGGATCCTCGTGCAGCAGCTGCAGCACCATGCGCACGTCGCTGCGCGCGACGAGCTGGTTCGCGACCAGCACACGGCGCACGCCGAAGCGGTGCGCGACCCGCACCTGCACGGCGTTCGCCAAGGTGATGCCCCAGGCGCCATTCGCGAGCTGGGCGCCGAACAGCTGCGGGCACATCGTCGTCTTGCCGTGCGGGGCGATGCGCACGCCGTGGCGCTCGCAGAAATCGCGCATCCATTCGAGGTTGTGGCGCAGCGCAGACGTTTTCAGTACCGCGACGGGAAAACTCGTGTCGCCATGCAGCACGTTCCAGCCCTGCACGCCGATCGCGCCCTGGCGCAGCGGCGCCGTCAACGGCAAGCCCTTCACACCGGGCTGCAGCATCTGTTCTTCGAGACTGGACAAGGCCAGCGCGCCGTGCGGCAATGCGTTCATGGTGTTTCCCTTCGCAACTCGTCCTCGAGATCGACGCGCAGCAGGCCCGGCGTCGGCATCACGCCCTTCGAACCGGGCGTGCGGAAGATGCCGGGCAAGAGGCCATCCTGCTGCAGCTGGGGCAGCAGCTCGGATAGCAGCTCGTCCAGCGAAAAGGCCTGGGGTTCATAGCCTTCCCATTCGAATTCCGCGCACAGCCGGGCGAATTCCTCGTCCGGCCACATCGCGAACACGAGCGTGCCGTCGTCCTTGTTCGCGAGCGCCCAGCCGTTGCGGTACAGGCCCCACACGGTGCCCGACGCGGCGACCCGCTTGACGAAATATTCATAGCGCTGCGGCGCCGGCAGGCGCACCACGGCCTTCACTTGTTCAGCATCGATCATTCAATTATCCCACGCGCGCCCGGCGGCGGCCGTCGGGACGAGCATACGACATCTGCCCTCCACCGCGGCGCGCAGGCCAACACCGGGGTCAGAGCCCGTTTTTTGGAAATTGCCCAAAATCGGGCTCTGACCCCGGTGTTTAGACGCAGATCGGCATAGGGGCGGCCAGTTGTCTGGCCGGTCCCCTGCCACACCACCCGGCGTGCGGGTCCGCACCGGGCGGTT
>NZ_JBKYMO010000373.1:0-5603 GCF_047302915.1 Massilia sp. CT11-108
GCCGGCGTCTGCACGAGCACCTCGACGGTCGCGGCGCTCGCGCTACCCGCCATCAGCGCCGCTGCGCACAACAGCGGCGGCAGCGCGCGTCTCACGGATCGATCTGCAGCGCGGGCGCGATCTGCCACAGCTCGGTGGTCAAATCGCCGTCGCGGTAGGTCAGCGCATGCCAGACTTTCACGGGAACGGTGCCGCCGTAGTCGGCCTTCGCCTGCAGCGACGTGCCGCGCGGATTGCCGAGCGCCGTCAGCTTGCCGAAAGACGCGGGACGGGGCTTGCCGGCATTCGCCGCGATGAACTTCTGCCAGACGGCGCGGATCGCGGCCTTGCCGCGGTAGCGGCCGTCGAGCGGTCCGCCGACCCACTCCATATAAGCGTCATCGGCATAGTCGCGCATCAGCGCTTCCAGGTCGCCGGCGGCGACGGCGTCGAGGTGGGCCTTCGCCTTCGCCTCGTCCAGCGGTCCGGCCACGGCCTGGCCGCCGCACACGGGCAGCAATGCGCATGCCAGCAGCAGGGATGCAACCTTCGTCTTGCGAATCATGGTGTCTCCTCCACGTGTATTTATTGCCCGAGCAAAAGTTTCGTGTCCGAAAATCATAATTACACGGAAACCCTGCCGTGGCAACACGGAAGAAGAACGGTGGGGCGGATCAGCTTTCGACGGTGCCCAGCTTGCCGAGGCAGCGGCGCTGGAAGTTGTCCAGGCCGTCGGTGACGAAATCGTCGTCCTCGTCGATCACATGGCCGTCGATCAGCATGCGCAGCTTGGCGATGCGGTCGCCCAGCGCGAGCGCCTGCGCCAGGTTCTCCTCGCCCGGATCGCCGGCGTGCGCGATCGCGTCGGCGACTTCCTGCGGGAAGTCCCAGTGCTTCGCGATGGCGGCCGACAGCAGGCGGCCTTCGGCCAGCAACTGCACGCCGAATTCGCTGGAACCGGGCACCTTGTTCTCTTCGCACAGGCGGTCGGCCAGGCGGAAGCCGACGACGAGCCCCAGGTTCTGCATCAGGCCGGACAGATACGCTTCGAACGGCCCGGCCGTCAGGCCCGGCGCCATCAGGCTCGCGGCCAGCGCGCATTTCTCGGACTGGGCCCAGACGTGCGGCGCCGCCAGGCGCGTGAAACCCGTCGTCTGCAGCTTGATAATCGGGCGGAAGGCGATGCGCGCCAGCAGCATGCGCAAGCCATTCTGGCCCAGCATCATGAGGGCCGCTTCGACCGTCTTCACGGGCGACATCGGCCGGTAGTACGCGCTGTTCGCCTCGCGGATCACCTCGGCCACGAGGACGACGTCCTGCGCGACCTGGCGCGCCAGCTCGGCGTTCGACGCTTCGTCCTGGAGGCTGCGCAGCAGTTGCGGGATCACTTCCGGCACGCGCGGCACCAGCTCGGCCGCACTGGCCGGATCGCGCGCGAGCGCGCGCACCTGGTCGAGGATCGCCGCCTGGACGGCGTCCGACGCCTCGTAGCCGGAGGACGCCGTCAGCCAGCGGTAATACGCGGCCTCGATTTCGGCGGGAATGCCGCCCGGGTGTTCGTCCGCCTCCGCCGCGGGAGCGGGTTTCGTGTCGGCGGTATTGTCGGCACCGCCACGGAGGCGGCTGATCCAGTTTTTCATAGGCGTTGGGACTGCGCTGCGATGATGGCTTCATTGTAGCCTGACGGGTGTCATCCAGGCGTTGCGGGCACGATCATTTTTCCGCAGCCGCCCACTCCGGGAATGCCCTCCCATGTGAAAAAAACAAATATTGACTGTCGCAATCGATCTCGCATGAACAACTCGTGCGTCGTCATCGGGTGCACTTGTGTTAATTTTCACACCGACAGAGGGCTGCGGAGTTTATTCGATGAAAATAATTCTCGGCATAATCGGAGTCGGTAGCGCGTTCCTGGCATGCCACGCGCACGCTCAGGCAACAGCGGCGGACCGTATTCCCGATACGATGGAAGCGCGGGTGCAGGCTTGTACCGGATGCCATGGCGCCCAGGGCCGCGGCGTGGAAAACGTCTATTTCCCGCGCCTCGCGGGCAAGCCGGCCGGCTATCTCTACAACCAGCTGGTGGCATTCCGCGACGGCCGGCGCAAGTACGTGCCGATGAATTACCTGCTGGCCTACCTGCCCGACGACTACCTGATGCGCATGGCCGAGCACTTCGCGTCGCTCAATCCGCCGCCCCTCGTGCAACCGGCGGTGCAGCGGTCGCCGGAGCAGGTGCACGCCGGCCAGCGCATCGTCACGCAGGGCATCCCCGCCAAGAAGATCCCCGCCTGCGTCACGTGCCACGGCGCGGAACTGGGCGGCCGCGAACCCGGCATTCCAGGCCTGCTGGGCCTGCGCGCGGACTACGTCAGTGCGCAACTGGGCGCGTGGCGCTTCGGCGTGCGCACGGCGCTGGCGCCGGACTGCATGCAGCTCATCGCCTCCAGCCTCTCCGAGCCGGAAGTCGCCGCCGTGTCGGCGTATCTCGCCTCGCTGCCCGTCACCGCGGCCCGTCCGCTGCGCCAGCCCGGCATGAAGCTGCCGCTCGCGTGCGGCAGCCAGCCGCAGAAAGGAGGCCAGCCATGAACGCCGTGATCCGCAGGATCGCGCTCGCCGCCGTCCCCTTGGCGCTGCTCGCGGCGGCCGCGTGGGCGCAGACCAATGCGGCGAAAGCGCCCGCGCAACAGTCGATCGTGGAACGGGGCCGCTACCTCGCGCAGGCCGGCGACTGCATCGCGTGCCACACGGTCCCGGGTGCGAAGATCTTTTCCGGCAACCGGGCGATGCCAACGCCGTTCGGCACCCTGTACGCCCCGAACATCACGCCCGACCGCGACACGGGCATCGGCAGCTGGAGTGCGGACGACTTCTACAACATGATGCACACGGGACGCTCGCCGAAAGGCTATCTGCTGTATCCGGCGATGCCGTTCGCGTCGTACACCAAGGTCACGCGCGCCGACAGCGACGCCATCTTCGCCTACCTGCGCTCGGTGCCGCCGGTACGCCTGGCGTCACGCGAGCACGACCTGCGCTTCCCGTACAACAACCGCTCGCTGCTGATCGGCTGGCGCACCCTGTACTTCAAGGAAGGAGAGTACCAGCCGGACCGCAGCAAGTCGGTCGAATGGAACCGCGGCGCCTACCTCGTGCAGGGCCTCGGCCACTGCGCGATGTGCCACACGCCGATCAACGCGCTGGGCGGCTCGTCGCAGGAAAAGGCATTCCAGGGCGGCCTGATCCCGATGCAGAACTGGTACGCCCCGTCGCTGACGTCGAACCGCGAGGCGGGCCTGGGCGACTGGGCGCTGCAGGACATCGTCGACCTGCTGCAGAAAGGCGTGTCGAACCGCGGCACCGTGTACGGGCCGATGGCCGAGGTCACGTTCAACAGCCTGCAGTACATGACGGACGACGACGTGCGCGCGATGGCCGTCTACCTGAAGAGTCTTCCGGCCGACCAGGGCCCCGCGTCCGATCCGGCCGGCGCGCCCGCGCGCGCCGACGTGGGCCAGGCCTTCACGGAAGGCCGCCGCATCTACGCCGCGCGCTGCGCGTCGTGCCACGGTGCGGAAGGCCGCGGCAAGTTGCCCCACTACCCGCCGCTGGCGCGCAACCAGTCGATCGGCATGAGCTCCGCCGTGAATCCGATCCGCATGGTGCTCAACGGCGGCTACCCGCCCGGCACGAAGCGCAATCCGATGCCGTACGGGATGCCGCCGTTCGCGCAGGACCTGAACGACAACGAGATCGCATCGGTGGTGACGTTCATCCGCACCGCGTGGGGCAACCGGGGCGCGCCCGTGACGGCACGCGAAGTCAACCAGCTGCGCTCGGCCACGGTCGAGTAAAAAGGGGAAGCCATGTTTCTGGAACCGACAGACCAAGACCTGGACGGCGGGGAGCAGCAGCGCCGCGTCGACGCCATCGTCGCGCGCGGCCCCGGCGGCGCATTCGCCCTGGCCGGTATCGCGGTGGCGATCGTGATGGCGATCTGGCTCGCCTTCTACTTCCTCGTGTTCGTCGCACGCGGAGGCGATTGACATGGCAGGTACCGCACACGACATCGCCGCGAAAGCGGAAGCGCGCTGGGCGTGGATCGTCGGCGGCATCATCGCCTTCCTCGTCGCGATGATGGCGTACATGAGCCTCCACTGGGCCGCGATGCCGCCCGTGCGCACGGAAACCATCGACCCGACCACGCTGCACATTGCCGGCGAATTCGTCGAGACGAACCTGGGCAGCGCCGCGGAGCCGGACGGCTCCGTCACGGTGCGCGTGCTCGCGAACCAGTACTCGTTCACGCCGCAATGCCTCGTCGTCCCCGCCAACACATGGCTGCACTTCCGCGGCACGGCGGCCGACGTCGTGCACGGCTTCTCGGTCAGTCACAGCAACGTGAACCTGATGCTGATCCCGGGGTACATCTCGAACTTCCAGACCCGGTTCGAAGCGCCCGGCGAGCACGTGATGCCTTGTCACGAATTCTGCGGCAACGGCCACGCCGCGATGTGGGCCCATGTGCAGGTCATCCCGCGCGAAGAATTCATGCGCAGGGCGAACTCCCAGCCAGGAAGGAGGTTGAGCTGTGTTCAGTAACGATTCCCGCCGCCTCGTGCTGGCCCACTTCTGGGTCGCCTTCGCCGCCTTCTTCGTCGCCCTGCTGCTGGGCGAATGGCAGATGGTGATCCGCAGCCCGCTGATCGACTGGATCGGCAACCCGGAGCTGTACTACCGCTCCGTCACCGCGCACGGCTCCGCGATGGGCTATGTGTTCCCCACGCTGGTGGCGATGGGCTTCGGCTACGCCATCGTCGAACTCGCGCTGAAGCAGCCGCTCGCGGGCAAGCGCTGGGCCTGGATCGGTTTTACCCTCGTCGTCCTCGGCACGGTCGTCGCGATGATCCCCGTCTCGCTGGGCAAGGCCTCGGTGCTGTACACGTTCTACCCGCCGCTGATCGCGCACTGGGCCTACTACATCGGCATCGTGCTGGTCGTCGTCGGCTCGTGGATCTGGGTCGCGCTCATGTCGATCAATCTGCGCGTGTGGAAGAAAGCGCATCCCGGCGCAGCCGTGCCGCTGCCGATGTTCGCCAATCTCGCAGGGGCGTATTTGTGGGCATGGACGTCGGTCGGCGCCGCCGTCGAGATCCTGTTCCTGATCCTGCCCGTGGCCCTCGGCTTCAAGTCGACGATCGACGCCGGCCTGTCGCGCGTGTTCTTTTCCTGGACGCTGCACGCGATCGTCTACTTCTGGCTGATGCCGGCCTACATCGCGTTCTACACGCTGGTGCCGCGCGCCATCGGCGGCCGCCTGTACAGCGACGTGATGGGCCGCATCTCGTTCGTGCTGTTCCTCGTGTTCTCGATGCCGATCGGTATCCACCACCTGTTCCAGGACCCGCAGGTCGGCGCGGGCGTGAAATTCCTGCACGCCGTGTTCACCGCGATGGTCTCGGTCCCCACCTTGCTGACCGTCTTCACGATCACCGCGTCGGTCGAAATCGCGGGACGCCTGCGCGGCGGCACGGGCGCCCTCGGCTGGGTGAAGGCCCTGCCCTGGCATAACCCGATGATGCTCGCCGTCGCGTTCTCCTTCATCCTGCTGGGCTTCGGCGGCG
>NZ_JBKYMO010000374.1:0-5578 GCF_047302915.1 Massilia sp. CT11-108
GCCCGTACACGCCATACGACATCGCACCGAGCCGGCGCGCCTTCAGGTTGCCGTGGCTGGGGCGCACGAGACGCAGCGCGAGGTCGGCGTCGCGCCGGCCCAGTTCCACGGCGGCCGTCGTCGTGACGATCTCCAGGCGCAGTTGCGGATGGCGGGCGACGAAACGGGGCAGGGCGGGAATCACGAGGTCGGATGCGAGGTTGTCCGACGTGGCCAGGCGCACGAGGCCCGACACGCCGGGGCTCAGGCCGGACGCGCCCCGTTCGAAGGCGAGCATGTTGTCCTCGACGGCCTCCGCGCGCCCGAGCAGTTCGCGGCCTTCGTCCGTCAGGTGGTAGCCCGTCTGGTAGCGGGCGAACAGGCGCGTCGCGAGGCGCGCTTCCAGTTCGGCGATGCGCCGGCCGACGGTCGACTGGCTCACGCGCAGCACGTCCGCGGCGCGCGTCAGGCTGCCGCCGCGCGCCACTTCGAGAAAGTATTTAAGATCGTTCCAGTCCAATGGCGCGCTTTTCCTCTCATCTTCCATTTTTGGAAAATGATTATCCGATTATTGGTGTTTTCTTTGCAAGGTGCAACGACTACATTGTCACCAGGCCGCCGCGGGCGGCATTTTGCAAAAAAGGATGAAGAACATGCTGACGACTCGACAACTGGGATCCCAAGGACTGCAAGTCTCCGCCATCGGCCTGGGCTGCATGGGCATGAGCCACGCCTACGGCACGCCGGACGACGCGGAATCGATCGCGACGATCCACCGCGCCATCGACCTGGGCTGCACTTTCTTCGACACGGCGGAAGTGTACGGCCCGTTCACGAACGAGGAATTGCTGGGCCGCGCGCTGGAAGGCCGGCGCGACGAGGTGCAGATCGCGACCAAGTTCGGCTTCGTCATCGGCAAGGGCCATTTCGCCGGCGCCGACAGCCGCCCGGAACATATCCGCGAAGTCGTCGAGGCCTCGCTGAGGCGCCTGCGCACGGACCGCATCGACCTGCTGTACCAGCACCGCGTGGACCCGAACGTGCCGATCGAGGACGTGGCGGGCACCGTCAAGGACCTGATCCGCGAAGGTAAAGTGCTGCATTTCGGGCTGTCGGAAGCGGGCGTCGCCACGATCCGCCGCGCGCACGCCGTGCAGCCCGTGTCGGCGCTGCAGAGCGAGTACTCGATCTGGGAGCGCAACCTCGACGCCGACGTGCTGCCCGCGCTGCGCGAACTGGGCATCGGCCTCGTGCCGTTCAGCCCGCTCGGCCGCGGCTTCCTGACGGGCACGGCGAAGCGTGCCGAGGACTATCCGGCGGACGACTTCCGCGCCCAGAACGACCCGCGCCTGCAGGGCGGGAACTTCGACCGCAATCTCGCCATCGCCGGCCTGGTGAAGGAGATCGCGGCGCGGCATGGCGCACTGCCGGGGCAGGTTGCGCTGGCGTGGCTGCTGGCGCAGGGCGACGACATCGTGCCGATTCCGGGGACCAAGCGCCGTACCTATCTCGAACAGAATCTCGCGGCAGCCGTTCTCAAGCTGGATGACGAGGACCTGCGCCGGCTGGATGGGGCGCTTGAGCAGATCGGCGTCGCGGGGGCGCGGTACAACGAGAAGGCGATGGCGATGGTGGATCGTTGATGGGGGCGCGACTTACCTGACGGTGATCGGGGCCGTGACGGCGCGGCCTGGCGAGTCGAAGAAGGAGCCGCCGACGAACCCCGCGGGGGAACGCTCGACATGGTCTCTGGCTGTCGCGGCGGACAACGTGCTCGCGTCCGCGGCGGCGATGTCGACGCGCCACCAGCGGCCGGAACGATGATAGTGCGGCTCGTCGATGCGATACGTGAGCCAGATCGTACCGCACGCGTTGCAGGTGGAGAGCGAGACGTCGGCCCCGCGGCTGTCTTCGCCGAGTTCCACCGTCTCGTAATCGTTGAACCGGAACGGCGGTTGCCTGCAGGCGCATGCCTGACGGCCTCGAAACAACGGCACGCTGCGGCGCATGCTAGGCAGTCCCGGTCGCGTAGCGCAGGTTCTCGACCGGTACCCCGGCGCGCTGGCTTGCGTAGATGACCTTCGCGACGCCCGTGTAGTACTCGGGCTTCACCGGTTCGATCACGAGCGCCACGTTCGGGTTGTCCCGCAAGGCCGACCTGAGCGCGTCGACCAGTTCGGCATTCCCGGCCACCAGGCGTCCATCGATGCTGATCGTCTCGTCATCGGTCACGCGCACGTGCAGTGAGTCATCCATGGCGTTCCGCCCGATTCGCGCCGTCTGTCGGCTCCAGCCGGCAGTTGTCGAGCGCAGGATCGATGACGTCGACCGGCCCGAACCACTGGTAGACGCCCACGAAGCCGCCGGTGCGGAGAATCCAGGCTTTCTTCGTGCTGCGATCCATGACGATGGTGTGGTGGAAGCCATCCAGCACATTGACTGCGTCCGGCATGCGCACGCGGATGAAGGGGCCGCCGTGGGCCGTGTCGGGCGCGACGGATTCCGGCACCGCGGTGCTGAAACCCGAGAACGAGATGCCGTAGCGCTTCGCCAGCGAGTCGGACAGTGGGCAGGCAAGCGCCTGCGCCGAAGAGAGGCCGATGGCGGTGGCCAGCACCAGGTTTTTCATCGAGATTTCCAGTCGTGTGTTCATGTCGTTTTGAAGCGGATGCGGCGTAACGATAGCATCTCGGCCGCGCCACAGGCTCACACATTTTCACGAACACGCGTATGCGTCTTGGATGGGCGCGCACGCTTGCGCCGGGTTGTGGACATGAGTGCAAGTACTCAATAGTATCGCTACCGCTTCAGCCTGCCCGTACAGGGTCTCCTCAACTCAACGTCACCGTCCATCCGATGAAAAAACTGTTTTGTTCCCTGTTCCTGTCGGCCTGCGGCCTTGCCGCCATGCCGGCGTTCGCAAGCCCTGTCCTCATCGATTTTGAACATGTCCCCGGCGCGGACGGCGTGCTTGGCACCGCCGACGATGTGCCGA
Organism: Massilia sp. CT11-108; assembly: GCF_047302915.1. NCBI lineage: Bacteria > Pseudomonadati > Pseudomonadota > Betaproteobacteria > Burkholderiales > Oxalobacteraceae > Massilia > Massilia sp. CT11-108. The sequence goes on from NZ_JBKYMO010000374.1 coordinate 2,975, forward strand.
CTGCCTCCACCTTCCTGCAACCCCTGGACCAGCTGTACGCCCCGCTCGGGCTGGGTTTTACCCAGGGGACGCTGCTGCAGGCCGACTTTTATGACGGGAATCCATCCAATCACTTCATCAGCTCGACCTACCCGATTGCGCTGCTGAGCAAGCCCGTGACTGCCATCGGCATCGACAGTTTTTCGTCGTGGGACGTGAACCTCGTCGCCTACGACAAGAATGGCCAGACCATCGCCAGCGCATTGCTGGCCAACCCGAGCCCGGGCGGGAGCAGCCTGCGCGGACATGTGGCGCTGACCAGTGCGCAAGACATTTATGGATTCGCGATCTACGCGGACGATCCCAGCCACATCCTCAATCTCGACAACCTGGAACTGACCTTCGCCGATCCGGCGGCCGCCGTTCCGGAGCCGTCGAGCCTCGCGCTGATCGGACTCGGCGTGTCGCTGGCGGGGCTGATGCGGCGTGCGAAGACGCAGGGTAAAGGGGGCGGGACAGCCTGAACCGGGGTGCGGCCCGGCGTGCCGGAAAGTGCCGGGCTGGCGTCGCTCAACGCGCGCTCATTGTCTCTCGACGCGAATGATATCGTCGTATTGTCCGAATTCGGGCCGCATGTCGTAAAGCGGCGCTGGATCGCACGACGACGCTGCGGTTTCCGCGCGATGCGGGCAGAAATATTCGCGCCGGATCCGCATCGTGCCGCTTCGATCGAATATGTACGTCACGCCACCCGTCACGCTGTCGGTGTCGGCCTCGAATTTCCGGTGAACCGCCATCGTCATGAACAGCTTCCCTGCCTCGACTTCCTTGAATGCATACGTCAGCGATTCGCGCAGCAGGCTGTCGAGGAAACCGACGACCAGGACGTTGGCGGCAACGTCCACGAAACAATACGGCCGTTCCGCACTGCCAACGAGTGCCGTATAGGGTTGCCGATGCAGATGCGCCGCCTCGGCCTTCCCGGCAGGCCAAAGCTCGGTCGGTTTTTTCTTCGCACGGGACCAGCTTTTGCAGTAATGGATGGGGCGTTTCACAGCGAGATTCTTGTCTCGAGAAACGCCAGGTATCTGGCGTCGTCTTCCATGAAGAGATCGATCCCCCCACCCATGTACGCGCGCGTCAGTTCATCGGCTGCCTTGTCGAAGAGACGCTGTTCGAAGTAGAGCTGCCCAAGACGCAAGTGAATGTAGGGGTTGCCGAGCCCTTTCGGACATTGGACCGCGTTATGAAAACACTTGAATGCCTTGTCGAAGCGCTGCGCGTGGAAGTGCACGTCGCCATGTATTTCAGTTTGGCGTCGTCGACGCTGCCTGCCGACGCCAGCGCATCGCCTTCCTTGCACAGCGCGGCGATCCGCTCATGCACCGTGGCGGTCCGCCTCTTCCAGAAAAATGCCGACCCAGGCATCCAGCACGCCCCAGAAATCGACCGGCTCGGGATTCTCGGGATCTTCGTGCCACCAGATGACTCCCGTCGCTTCACCGTTGCCCACGCAATTCAGGCACAGGTAATCGCCGGCGCCGTTGTGAAACACGGCGACGGCTCGCGAGATATCGATGGGTAGCCGGCGTGCGGTGTCGTCGTCGATGTCGAACTTGTCGTCGGACAGGAATGCCCAATCCTCGACCGGCAGCGGTCCCATCGAATTCGCCGGCAGGAAGGTCCAGCCATCGTGCAACTGCGTATAAAAATCGCGGAATTTGGCGGGCACCCAGTCCCAGATCGGGCGCAGGCGTTCCGGCACGTCGGCGATCGGCGCGCGGCCGCGGAAAAAGTTCAGGTCCTTGCCGCCGACGGTGTAGAGATACAGCAGCGACAAGGTGTCGTCCTGCTCGCGCATCACGTACAGGTGCTTCAGCATCGTCCGCAGGAAATCCTGGACGCTGGGCCACTCCGCGGCGAAGTCGCTCCATTCCGTGAGCAGCGCGAGCCTGCGGCCGTGTTCCTGCTCGTCGAGGAAGCGCAGCCACTGCACGGGCACGGCCGGATCCGCTTCCGCTTCGGCCGGCGAGGCCATCAATGCGGCCGGCTGCACGAACTGCTGCAATTCATTCAGTACCGCGTTCTTGTCGGGTGTTGTTGTCATCGCTTCGTCTTTCAGTGATTGCCGGTGCACGCTAGCCGCCGCCCAGGAGATTATAAATCTGCTGTTGCAACTCGGCCGCCATGTCGACCTCTTTCTGCATCATCTCCTGCCGGAAGGCCGGGTCCACGGCGATGCCGCCTTTCTTGTATTCGGTCCACTCGGCGAACGATTTCGCGCCCTTCGACGTATTCGCCGTTTCGCTCAGGCCGATGAAGTTGCGCGGATTGTTCAGCACGGCGAGCTGATCTTCCTGCGACAGCCGGGCGAATCCCTCCATTTCCGTGATCTGCTTCATCGACACGATATGGTCCGCGTGCAGCGGCTTCGTCACGGTCAGGCCCGGTAGTGCCCGGTCGGGCATCGGCAAGGTCACGCCTTCGTTGACCTGTTTTTGAATGGCGGAACTCGGCGTCTTGGCGCGCAGGCGCGCATACGTCGATGCCGAGACGCGTGCCGGCGGTTCCACCGGCGGCGTGGCCGGCGGCTCGGCAGCCGTCGCAGGCGGACGCAGCGAGACG
>NZ_JBKYMO010000375.1:0-5573 GCF_047302915.1 Massilia sp. CT11-108
CGTCCGGCGCCGCGCGCTTTCCAGGAAGCCCCGGCCGCGCGCCAGCCGATGAATTCGCTGTATGACCTTGACGAGCCCGCCGCACCGGCCGTGGCACCGACCTACGCCAACCGCCGCGCCCCGCAAGCGGCGGACGTTCCGGCCTTCGACATGTCCGCGATGACCGCGATGATGTCGGCCGCGATCGCCCAGGCGAAGGAATCCGCCGCCGCCGAAATGCACGGCATGATGAACGAGATCCGCGCCATGCGCGGCATGATGGAATCGCAGCTGGCCGAGCTGTCGTGGGGCACCACCCAGCAGCGCGAGCCGCAGAAGGCCGCCGTGCTGCGCGAGATGCTGGCCGCCGGCTTCTCGGCGAGCCTGTCGCGCTACCTGGTCGACAAGCTGCCGGCCGGCAAGGATGCCGCCGAGTCGCTGCGTTGGGTCAAGACGGTCCTGGCGCGTAATATCACGACGATGGCCGACGAGGATGCGATCCTCGACCGCGGCGGCGTGTTCGCGCTGGTCGGCCCGACCGGCGTCGGCAAGACGACGACGACCGCCAAGCTGGCGGCCCGCTGCGTGATGCGCCACGGCCCGGAAAAGCTGGCGCTGATCACGACGGACGCCTACCGTATCGGCGGCCACGAGCAACTGCGCATCTACGGCAAGATCCTGGGCGTGATGGTGCACTCGGTGAAGGACGAGGCCGACCTGCGCATCGCCCTGAAGGAACTGCGCAACAAGCACACCGTGCTGATCGACACGATCGGCATGTCGCAGCGCGACCAGATGGTGACGGAGCAGGTCGCCATGCTGACGGAGTCGGGCGCCGACGTGAAGCGCCTGCTGTGCCTGAACGCGACGTCGACGAACGAGACGCTGAACGAAGTCGTGCGCGCCTACCAGGGCACGGGGCTCGCCGGCGCCATCATGACCAAGATGGACGAAGCCGCCTCGATCGGCAACGTGCTGGACGTGCTCGTGCGCCAGAAGCTGAACCTGCACTACATCTCCAACGGCCAGCGCGTGCCGGAAGACCTGCACCTGGCCGACCGCGCGATGCTGGTCGACCGCGCCTTCCGCACCAGGCGCGACGCCGCCGCCCAGATCGCCGACGCCGACCTGCCGCTGATGATGGGCGGCCTCGGCAACCTGAACAACGACCGTTCGCTGCGCGAGGTGTACGTTGGCTAGTTTCGACTTCGACCAGGCGGAGGGCCTGCGCCGGATGCTGGCCGGCCCCAAGCCGCGCATCGTGACCTTCCTCTCCGCGACGCCCCACGACGACAAGGGCGCCATGCTCGTCAACCTGGGCGCCTCGCTGGCCCAGTCCGGCAATGACGTGATGATCGTCGACGCCTGCACGCGCGACTACGGCGTGGCCCAGCGTCTCGGCGTCGACCGTGGCCCGAGCCTGCTGCAGGTCGCGCGCCAGGAGTGCGCGCTGAACCAGGTGATCCACCCGGTGCCGCAAGGCTTTTCCGTCGCCACGATGGCGCGTATGGCACCCGCCAGCGCGGACGAGGCGCGGCGGCTGGCCAAGACGTTCGACGTGCTCGTCAAGCAGGCCGGCAGCATCATCATGGTCGACGGCGAATTTTCCGACGATGGCACGTTCCCCGTGCCGATCATGGCCTCGTCCGAGATCGTCGTGCAGGTGTCGACGAGCGCCACGTCGATCACGAACGCGTATGCGCTGATCAAGCGTTTGTCGCAGCATCTCGGCCGCCGCCCGTTCGGTATTCTTGTCACGGGCGCTACCGAAGCCGAGGCGAAGGTGGTATACGATAATATGTCATCTGCGGCAACTCGTTACTTGGCGGTAACGCTGACCTCGATGGGCTCCGTACCGGCAGACGAGTACCTGCACCGTGCCGCGCGCCTCGGGCGCGCCGTGGTCGACGCATTCCCGCTGGCCGGCGCTTCGGTGGCGTTCCGCCGCCTGGCCGGGCGCTTTGCGCGCACCGGCATGCAGCAGGGACGGGCCGCCTGAAGCGGCGAAGAATAATTAATTAATGGAACCATGTACACGGTCAAAGGGAAAGCGGACAAAAACTCTCTGCTGACGGAGCACATGCCGTTGGTGAAGCGTCTCGCCCACCAGATGAAGGCCAAGCTCCCGCCGTCCGTCGAAGTCGATGACCTGGTACAGGCCGGCATGATGGGCCTGCTCGATGCGATCAACCGCTACGAGGAGAACCACGGCGCGCAGTTCGAGACCTATGCGGTGCTGCGCATCCGCGGCGCGATGCTGGACGAGCTGCGCAGCAGCGACTGGATGCCGCGCTCCACGCGCGCCAACATGCGCAAGGTCGAGTCGGCCATGGCCGCGCTGCAACAGCAACTGGGCCGTCCGCCCAGCGAATCGGAGGTCGCGAAGTCGCTCAAGCTGTCGCTGGGCGATTACCAGGACCTGCTGGGCGATTCCGGCGGCCACCAGCTCGTGTACTACGAAGACTTCCACGACGAGGACGGCGGCGACGGCTTCCTCGACCGCTATGCCGTGGACGACGACGATCCACTGAAGAGCCTGCTCGACACGGACTTCCGCCAGACCGTCATCGACGCCATCGACGCGTTGCCGCCGCGCGAGAAGATGCTGATGGGCCTGTACTACGAAGAAGAACTCAACCTCAAGGAAATCGGCGCCGTGATGGGTGTGTCGGAATCGCGCGTTTCGCAGCTGCACACCCAGGCCGTGGCGCGCCTGCGCACGTATCTGCGGGAGCGCTCGTGGACCTGACCAGCCTGCTCGGTCTCGCACTGGCGCTGGCCGGGATCTTCGTCGGGCATACGCTCGACGGCGGCAAGTTTTCCTCGCTGTTCCAGCCCGCCGCCTTCGCCATCGTCGTCGTCGGCACGTTCGGCGCCGTCCTGTTGCAGACGAAGTCGCAAGCCTTCGTGCGCGGCGTGCGCATGCTGCGCTGGGTGTTCGTCACCCCGCCGGACCGGCGCCATGCGCTGGCCCGCGAAATCCATTTGTGGAGCCTGTCCGCGCGGCGCGACGGGCTTTTGTCGCTCGAGCAGTACATGGCCAAGGCCGACCCGTTCATCCAGAAGGGCCTGCGCCTCGTCGTCGACGGCATCCAGCCCGACAAGCTGCGCAGCCTGATGCACACGGAAATCAACAACTACGAATTCCGCGAACGCCAGGCCGCGCGCATCTGGGAATCGGCGGCCGGCTATGCGCCCACCGTCGGCATCCTCGGCGCCGTGCTGGGCCTGATCCACGTGATGGAAAACCTGTCCGATCCGTCGAAACTCGGCGCCGGCATCGCCGTCGCGTTCGTGTCGACCATCTACGGCGTCGGCCTCGCGAACCTGTTCTTCTACCCGGTCGGCAACAAGATCAAGGGCATCGTCTCCGAGCGCGTGGCCCAGTACGAAATCCTCGCCGACGTCTTCCACGACATCGCCACCGGCGACTACACGCGCGTGCTCGACGAGCGCGTGGCGTGCCTGCTGTCCGAACACTGATCCGGAACCATGGCGCGCCGCAAGAAGTACGAGCAGGACAACGAGAACCACGAACGCTGGCTGATTTCCTACGCCGACTTCATCACGTTGCTGTTCGCGTTCTTCGTCGTCATGTACGCGGTGTCCGTGGTTAATATCGGCAAGTACACGGTGCTGTCGGAAGCGCTGGGCGACGCGTTCGGCGGCCGCGGCGCGGCGAACAAGTCGAACACGATGGTCGAGGTCGAGGCATTGCCGCTGTCGGCCATCCTCGCCCACAAGCGTGCGGAAGCGGCCAAGCGCGACCGCGAGCGCCTCGAGCTCTTGGCGCAGAAGCTGGACAGCATCCTCAAACCCCTCGTCAATACCGGCAAGATGCGCGTCACGCAGACGGCGCGCGGCGTCACGCTCGAGATCAATGCGAGTGCCCTGTTCGACGAGGGCGATGCCACCCTGACGCCCACCGCGCAGGAGACGCTGCGCACCGTCGCCGGCCTGCTGAAGGACGATCCGCACGGCATCGAAGTAGAAGGTTTCACGGACAACACGCCGATCGGCAACCCGGCGTTCGCATCGAACTGGGAATTGTCGGCCGTGCGCGCCACGACCGTCGTGCGCCTGTTCGCGGCGAACGGCGTCGCCGAGGAACGCCTGGCCGCCGTCGGACGCGGTGCCAACCGGCCGATCGCCTCGAACGACGACCCCGCCGGACGGGCGCGCAACCGGCGGGTGGCCGTCACGATCCTGTCCGGCGCCAATTCCTGACGGGGGCGCGTTACAATCGTTCCAACGCGACAGCAATGTCGATCGAAGGAGGAGGGCGGATGAACCTGCACGCAAGCCTGAGCGTCGACGCGCGGCACGACAAGGTATGGATCACCTTCAAGGCGGAAAATCGCGGCGAGCGCCGGGTCTGGCTGCCGCGCGCGCTGACCGATGATCCCCGGCCCGGCGGCCGCGTGTTCGACGTGCGCGTGCATCCGGGCGGCGCCCCCATCGCCTACGTGGGCGCCAACGCCGCGCGCGGCGGCGCCGACTGGTTCGAGCTCCCACCGCACTCGGCTCACACGCACACGGTCGACATCACGGCCGACTACGCCTTCCGGCCCGGCGACCACACGTATGAACTGCGCTACGCCGGCCTGGCGCTGGCCGACATCCACCATCCCGAAGCCACCACGCCGCTCGTCACCGAACCCGTGCTGTTTCGCCACGTCGCGCCTTAACGTCGCTGTACGTTCCGGCGCGGCGTGTTCTCCGGGTGCAAGCACGATGAGATCGGCGGACGCGGGCGGCGCCCGCTTATTTGGATGCCGAGATAGCTGACGGGCAGGCCGTGGTATTTATCGCCGTGAGACCGCCCTGTTAGCGTTCAATTTGGTACATTGATGCAACATATTGACCGTTGATGTAAGTATTGCTCGATCTACATTTAATAAACTGCTATCATCTATTGATTCTCTGGATACGAAAGTTTCATCAGGGAATCTTCCTTCCAAGCCGGCGCGGCCTTGCCCTCGGCGTCAATCGCTTCAGCACATGAATATCGAGCACGACAGCCAGGTATCCCGCGTGAGCGGACTTCGTACGCACGGCCGGCCAACCGCGGGCTGGGCGGCATGAGGCGGCACGCGCGCAAGATTCCGTCCACGGTACGGCTGTCCATCCTCACCACCTTGCTGGCGCTGTTCATGGCCTGGCTCGCGCTCGGCAACGCGGCGCGGCTGCCGTGGGACCCGCGCTGGTACCTGACGGCGCACACGGCGATGGAAGTGTTTTCGGTCGTCGTGGCGATGCTCGTGTTTGCCACGGGCTGGCACGGCATCGGCCGCGACATGCCGATCCGCGTGGCCCTGCTGTCGCCGAGCGCACTGGCCGTCGGCCTGCTCGACATCGGCCACCTGATGTCGGTCCACGGCATGCCCGGCGTGGCGGGGTCGGGGTCGGTCGGACACGGTATCGAATTCTCTCTGCTCGCGCGCGTCGTCAGTGCCGCGGCGCTGCTCGTCGCCGCGTTCGCGCCGCGCGAGCGCACGGTCAGCCGGCTGTGGCGTATACACAACACCCAGCCCCCCAGACCGCGCGACCAGTGGGGTTTCGGGGTGTGGGGGTAAAAAAAAAAATGGGGGGGG
>NZ_JBKYMO010000376.1:0-5567 GCF_047302915.1 Massilia sp. CT11-108
GCCGGCCAGGCCGTCACCGCCACCGCGGCGGTGGGCGCCGCGGCCGCGCTGACCATCCCCGTCCTCACGCGGAACCTCGACCGCAAGCGGGTGATCCTCGCGCTGACGTCGCTGCTGGTGCTGTCCAATGTGCTCGCCGCGACGGCGCACAGCCTGCCGGTGCTGATCGCGGCGCGGGCGCTGCTGGGCATCGGCCTCGGCGGCTTCTGGTCGATGGCCGCCGCGCTCGCGATGCGCCTCGTCCCGGAGCACCTGTTTGCACGGGCCATGTCGCTCATCCTCACCGGCGTCTCCGTCGCCACCGTGTGCGCGGCGCCGGTCGGCGCGTACATGGGCGACCTGTGGGGCTGGCGCAGCGCGTTCGTGGCGGCCGGCGTCGTCAGCGTCTTCACGCTGGCCGCGCAATGCGTCACCATCCCCGCGCTGCCGCCGAAGGACAACCCGAACGTCAAAGTCCTGTTCGAACTGCTGGGCCGGACCAACGTGCGCGTCGCGCTGCTCGCCGTGCTGCTCGTGATTTCCGGGCACTTTGCCGGCTTCACCTACATCCGCCCGTTCATGGAACAGGTCACGCACCTGTCGGTCAGTGCGATTTCCGCGGCCCTGCTGGCATACGGTATCGCGGGCTTCTTCGGCAATATCGCCGGCGGCTTCCTGGCCGCGCGCAGCGAGCGCCTCGCCATCGTGGCAGGCGCCGCCCTGATCGCGCTGCTGGCCGCCACGTTATGGGTCGCGGGCACGTCGGTCCCCGTGACCATCGCGGCGATCGCGGCATGGGGCTTCGCGTTCGGCGCCTTCCCGATCGGCTTCCAGACCTGGATCGTGCGCGCCGCGCCGGACCAGGCCGAGGGCGCGGGCGGGCTGCTCGTCGCCGCATTCCAGATCGCCATCGCCAGCGGCGCCGTCGGCGGCGGCATCCTCGTCGACCGGATCGGTGCGCCGAGCGGCCCCATCTTCGCCACCGTCGCGCTCGCGCTCGGCGCACTGCTCGTCGTGCGCTACGGTCCGCGCCCCGCATCCAATTAAGGAGACCACCATGACGAATCGCCGTATCGTCCTTGCCGTCCATCCGCAAGGCGTTCCGACCCCGACGGATTTCCGTCTCGAAGACACACCGGTTCCGGTGCCGCGGGACGGCCAGGTGCTGCTGCGCACCGAATGGCTGTCGCTCGACCCGTACATGCGCAACCTGATGGAGCAAGTCGGCCCTGGCTATGCCGATCCCGTGCCGCTGGGCGCGACGATGGTCGGCGGCACGGTCAGCCGCGTGGTCGAGTCGCGCCATCCGGACTACAAGGCCGGCGACCTCGTCGTCGGCGCCGCGGGCTGGCAGGAGTATGCGCTGTCGGACGGCAGCGGCCTGATGCCCGTGGGCGACCTGGCGCGCCCGTCGCTGGCGCTGGGCACGCTCGGCATGCCCGGCTTCACGGCGTACGTCGGGCTGCTCGACATCGGCATGCCGCAGCCCGGCGAGGCCGTGGTCGTCGCGGCGGCCACCGGCGCCGTCGGCTCGGTGGTGGGCCAGATCGCGAAGATCAAGGGTGCGCGCGTCGTCGGCATCGCCGGTGGTCCCGACAAATGCCGGTACGCGGTGGAAGAACTGGGTTTCGATGCGTGCGTGGACCATCGCGATCCGCGCTTCGCCGAGCTGCTGGCGGCTGCCTGCCCGGACGGGATCGACGTGTATTTCGAGAACGTGGGCGGCGCCGTGTTCGATGCCGTGCGGCCGCTGTTGAACGTGAACGCGCGCGTGCCCGTGTGCGGCTTCATTTCCCACTACAACGGCGGCGTTGCCGAGGGCCCGGACCGTCTCGCCACGTGGATGGCGACCCTGCTGTCGAAACGCATCCGCATGCAGGGGTTCATCATCCTGGATCACTACGGGACGCGCTTCGACGCCTTCCGCGACGACATGGCCGGCTGGCTGGCGGCCGGCAGGATCAAGGTGAAGGAAGACGTCGTCGACGGGCTGGAAAACGCCCCCGCAGCGTTCATCGGCCTGCTGCAGGGGCGGAACTTCGGCAAGCTCGTCGTGCGGGTTTGATCACGCGGCGGCGATACGCCCCTGGCGCGCGGCCGGCACGACGGCCAGGCTCGCGGACGGCCGCGCCGCCTGCGCATCCAGCTTGAAAATGCTGACGAGGCGCGCGAGGTTCGCGGCTTCGTCCTGCAGCGCGGACGCCGCGGCGCCGGCCTGTTCGACGAGCGCCGCGTTCTGCTGCGTCGCTTCGTCCATCTGGCCGATGGCGCGGTTGACCTGTTCGATGCCGGCGCTCTGCTCCTGGCTCGCATGGCTGATCTCGGCCATGATGTCCGTCACGCGCTTCACGCTCGTGACGATTTCTTCCATCGTGCTGCCCGCCTCGTCGACGAGCTTGGCGCCGTCGTCGACCTTGGCGACGGAATCGCTGATCAGCGTCTTGATTTCCTTCGCGGCCGCGGCCGAACGTTGCGCCAGGCTGCGCACCTCGCCCGCGACGACGGCGAAGCCCCGTCCCTGCTCGCCCGCACGGGCCGCCTCGACGGCCGCGTTCAGCGCGAGGATATTCGTCTGGAACGCGATGCCGTCGATGACGCTGATGATCTCGGCGATCTGCTTCGACGACTCGTTGATCGACGCCATCGTCTGCACGACCTGCGCCACGACGGCGCCGCCGCGCAGGGCCACGCCCGATGCCGACTCGGCGAGGGTGTTCGCCTGGCGTGCGTTGTCCGCGTTCTGGCGCACGGTGCCCGTCAGTTCTTCCATCGACGACGCCGTCTCTTCCAGCGTGCCGGCCTGGCGCTCGCTGCGCTCGGACAGGTCCTGGTTGCCGGCCGCGATTTCCGTCGACGCATTGGCGATCGTGAGCGTGCCCGCGCGCACCTGGCTGACGATGTTCACGAGGCTGTCGCGCATGCCTTTCATCGCGTACAGCAGGCTGGAACGGTCCTCGGCACGGGTCTCGATCGGTACGGACAGGTCGCCGGCCGCGATGGCGCCCGCGATCTCGACGGCGTAGTCCGGCTGGCCGCCCAGCTGGCGCAGCAGGCCGTGGCTGATGAACCAGGCCGCGGCCGCGCCGGCAGCGGCGGCGACGGCGAGGATCGCGAGCATCCAGGCAAAGAAACTGTGCGACAGCGCGCGCGCCTGCGCGGCCGCGTCGTTGTTCAGCTTTTCCTCCAGGTCGATGAGGCGGTTGACGCTGGCGAGCCAGTCGACGAAGGCGGGGCCGGCCTGCTTGTCCAGCAATGTCGTCGCTTCGGCCGTATTGTCGGCCTGGCGCAGGGCGATGAGTTGCGCGATCAGCGGCTGCGTGCGGCGCTCGACGTCCTTGATGGCGGCCAGCGCCTGCTTTTCCTCCGGCAGGATGTCGCTGCGCGCCGCGAACAGCTGGTCGAGCGGCGCGGCCGAGCGCTGGTAGTCGTCGTCCAGTTTCTTGATCAGGTCGGCGTGGCGCTGGGCCGTCGGGGCCGTGGAAGCCAGCACGACGTCGCGGATGGCGATCGAGCGGTCGTGCACGCTGCCGCGGAAATTGATCGCATAGCGTTGCTTGACGCTGTTGACGTCGTTGATGCGGATGAGGATGTCGTCGATCTGGCCGACGCGGTGGATGGCGAGGCCGGCCAGCACCGCCATGAGGGCGAGGACGCTGCCGAAACCGAAAGCCAGTCGTTTGCCGATCGTGAGTCCAGTGGTTGTCATTGTGTGCTCGCGTGATGGGATCGGAATAAATATTTCCAACAGGAAACGATTCCAAATATAGCACACAAATGCCAAATTTGATGTTGGGGCAGGTCTAATACCTGCCCTTTGGCAGGGTTTTATTGCCGAAAACAGCGACGTCGTTCCCGCGAAAGCGGGAACCCATACTGAGTATCCTGTTCGGCTCAGTATGGATCCCCGCTTGCGCGGGGATGACGGTATGACGGTGCTCAGCGGTGCGCGGGCACCAGCTGCGCCGCCGTCACGAACGCCGGCCGGATATCGTTCGGCACGGCCTTCATCTTGTCCAGCGCCTTCTGCACGTCCGGACGGATGACGACATAGCGCTTCATGAGATCCTGCGCGCGGGCGTAATCCCCTAGCGCTTCGATCGTCAGGAACTCGCGGTCGAGGTCCGCCACCGCGCCCTTGATCTTGGCAAAGTCGACGGAGAACGTGCCGTCGCCGTGCGACACGAAGGCGCCCTTGTCGAGCAGGTAGTTCATCTGGATGGCCATGCCGCGCGCGTGCGAATCCGTCAGGCCGAAGTGCAGGGTGCGGAAGGCGGATGCGAGGTACGTGTTGTACAGCTTGCGCTCGGCAGCCGTGCCCTGCCCCAGCGACGCCTTCAGCTGGCCCTTGTCCATCATATAGGTGAGCGCCCACAGGCCGGTGACGTCGGCCTTCGCTTCCTCGATGGTCGAGTAGGCATCCTTCAGGTCCTGGCGCGGCGTGGATGGCTGGCCGTTCTGCGTCGTCGCGTGCGGACCCAGGCCGTGCATGATCTCGTGCGCGAGGATGTGCGTGAAGAACGAGTCGAAATCGAGGTCCTTCTGGTCGGCCGGACGCAGCACGAGCTTCGAGATCGGCGTCAGGGTCGCCTCGAACTTGGCTTCCTGGACGTTCTTCAGCATCACGCGCTTGGAGCCGCGCTGGCGGATGATGCGCTCGTCGTTCGGCAGGTTGTAGGCGGCCGTCTGCACGCCCATGTTACCGTCGCCGGCGCCGTAGACCTGGTTCACGACGACCATCGGCGCGATCGCCCCGACCTTCGGATTGCGGTACTTCGGATCGAGCGGCAGGTTGTTTTCCAGCTCCTGCATGTGCTTGCCGAAGAAGTTCAGCTTCTCCGTCTCCTTCTGGTCGCGCACGTTCACGTACGCTTCGAACGCGGCCTTGTAGCCGAACAGTTCGTCGTTGTACGTCTCATATGGGCCGATGGTGACGTCGACCGGGGAATCCAGGTCCATCCACGCGAAATCGGAGGCGAGGTAGTCGTTCGACAGGAAGGCGTCGGCGCGCAGGTTCAGGAATTTTTTCAGCGACGCGTTGTCGGTGGCGTTCGCGGCTTCCTTCAGCAGCTTCGACAGTTTTTGCAGCTCGTTACGGTACTCGTCCGAGTACTTCACGATGGTGAATTTGCCTGCCTTGTCCTTGCGGATCACGGTGAAGAACCACTGGGCCTGTTCCTTGTCGGCGGCCGGCAGGCCGTTCATCCACGCCTCGAGTTCCTGCTTGCTCGCGCCTTCCGGATAAAAATTCGCGCCGGCCGGCTTCTCGGCGGGGATCCTGATGCCGGCGTATTCCGCGGGCATGAAGGATGCGTTGCCGTCGATGATCGACCACGGGCCCTTGTTCAGCCAGAAGTAGTCGCGGCGTGCCTTGCCCAGCGGCGTGGCGTCCTTGTGCAGCGCGGCCCACAGCGCCTCGTTGCCGGACCAGCGCTGGCGCAGCTGCAGGGTGTCGACGATCTTCGCCGCTTCGATCAATCTGGCGATGGCGACGCGGTCGCCGGCGGACAGTTTCGCCGTGTCGGCCGTCAGGTCGACGGGGGCGAAGCGCTTGGCCATCGTCTGCAGTTGCGGGGCGGTGGCGGGGGCGG
>NZ_JBKYMO010000377.1:0-5535 GCF_047302915.1 Massilia sp. CT11-108
GTGCTGCACGACGAGCCGGCGGCGCCGGTCGAGCCCATGACCAATCCGCTGGCCGACATGGCGCCGGCCGTGCCCGCGCCGCACAAGGAGCGGGCGGCCAAGCCGGAGAAGTCCGCGAAGGTGGAGAAGGCCGAACGCAGGGAAGCGCATGCGAAGGTCGCGCACGCCAAGGCACAGGAGCGGGCGCGCGAGGCCGCGAAGGACAAGAAGACGAAGGCGAAGCCGGGCGCGGTGCGCGAGCAGGACAGCGACGTGGTGCTGCTGGCTGCGCTGATCGGCCATATGGAACCGAAGCGGGGCAAGGCGACGCCGGCGGAACAGCTGGCGTCGTGCCGCCGCTACAACGCGGCCGGCGAAGAGCAGTGCCGCGCGCGGGTGTGCGCCGCGGCGGGCCCCAAGGAGCCCGCACGCGCGGACGCGGAGTCGTGACCTAGCGCTGTCCGGCCGGCGGCCGGTACGCGCCGTAGCGCATGCCGAGCGCCGCGATGGCACCGTCGGCCAGGCGCGCACGCACGATGCCGTTCACGCGATCCAGCGTGGCGGCGTCCGTGTCGAGCAGGTCGATCGCCACGTCGAAGGCGAATTCGGCCGGATCTAGCAGCGTGTCCAGTATGCGCAGGCTCCCCGTGCCGGCTTGCAACCGATACCAGCCGGCCGCCACGTCCGACACGACGCCGGCGTCCGCGTCGCCCCGCACCACGGCGGCGATGATCTCGGGATCGGTCCGGAACCGCACCCACACGGGCACGCCGTGCGCATCGAGCCAGCGGTGCGCCCACGAGCCGCTCGGCAGCGCGACGTGGCCCGTGCGCAGCGTGTCCAGCGTGGCGGCGGGACCGCGGCCCGTGTCCACCACGACCGCACCGGCCCGCATCCATGGCACCGTCAGCACGTTGCGCCACGACGCCGGGTGGTCCTCCGCCTTGACGACGGCCGCGCCCATGATCGCGTCGCAGCCCACGCGGCGGGCCAGTTCGCGGCGCGGGATCCAGCGCACGCCGAGCGTGAGACCGAGGTCGGACGCGACGAGCCGGCCCAGGTCGACGTACAGCCCGGCGGGCGTGCCGTCGCGCCGCGAGAACGGCATGTCGTCCGGCGCCGCGCAGATCACGAACTCGTTCGACGCCGCCATCTCGGGCAGCGTACGCGCGTGTGCGGTGGCCGCCACGCAGGCCAGGGTGACCAGGCCATGCTTACGAAGACGCGCCATGGCGGCCTCCTATTTCGCCGCGCCGGCGTTCTTCAGCGACAGGATGTACGCGGTGAGCTCCTGGATCTGCTGCTCGTTGAACGCGCCTTTCCACGCCGGCATGTTGAAGGCGCCGCGCTGCTTGCCGTTGGCGATCGTCTCCATGACGTATTCCCTGGTCAGGTCGTCGCGGCCCTGCAGCGGGGCCGCCTTGCCGCCCGAGCCGGCATTGCCGTGGCAGTAGACGCAGCTCTGGTTGAAGCGCTTCGCGCCCGCGTCGATCATGGCCTGGTCGGGCTTGGCGGGGCCGGAAATGGTCGGTGCGACGGCCATGGCGGCGGATGCGCACAGCAGCTGGACCGCGAGGGCGCAGGCGATGGGTTTGAACATGAGAGTCTCCTTGATTGTCGTTGGTGGTGAAGCGGGCGCGCGCGGCGCCCGCGTTGAAGTGAAAACGAGCGCGCCGTGCGCGCTGAACGTCAATCGAGCGCGAACACGACCATCGCCGCGCCGCCCGTGAGCTGCTTCACGGCCGGGAAGGCGGAGGCCATGAAGCCGGGCGCCAGCGAACCCCAGCCGCTCGGCACGGCGATGTACTGCTTGCCGTTCACCGCATAGCTGACGATGCCGCCGCGGATGCCGGAGCCGGTCTGGAACTTCCACAGCTCCGCGCCCGTGTCGGCGTCATACGCGTGCACGAAGCCTTGCGGGTCGCCGTTGAACACGAGGCCGCCGCCCGTCGTCAGCACGCTGCCCAGGCCCGGGACCGGGTACTTGACGCTCCATTTCAGCTTGCCCGTGAGCGGGTCGCGCGCATCGAGGCGGCCTTCGGCGGGACGGTCCGACGGCGGCACGGCTTCGAGCTTGTCGACGCCGAGGTACAGGCTCGCGATGCCCATGCCGGACGTCTCCTGCCTGGCCGGGATCACGTTCTGGCAGACTTCCATCGCGTTCGTGTACCACAGCTTCGTCTTCGGGTTGTACGCGCCCGCGTTGTAGCTGCGCGTGCCGAGCAGGTAGGGGCACAGCAAGGTCTCCTTCCCGACCGGCATCTCGCGCCGGCCGATCAGTTCCCCCGTCTTCGGATCGATCGTCTTGACGAAGTTGTAGGTCTGGCTCAGGGGCCACACGTTTTCCAGCTTGCCGTCCGCCTTGTCCATCACGAACACGAAGCCGCTCTTGTTCAGGTGGACGACGACGTCCTTGCCGTCCTTCTTGAGCAGCAGGGCCTCGTACGTGGAGTCGTAGTCGAACGTGTCGTGCGGGATCTCCTGGCGATGCCATTTCAGCTTGCCCGTCTTCGGATCGAGCGCCAGCAGGCTCGCCGTGTACAGGTTGTCGCCCTTGCGGCCGTCGCCGTAGAAGTCCGGCGCCGCGTTGCTCGTGCCGATGAAGAACGTGTCCGACGCGGCGTCGTACGTGCCCGGCATCCACGCGCCGCCGCCCGCGACTTCGCCCGTGTCGCCGGGCCAGCTGGCGGGATCGTCGCGGATCGTGTCGAAGGTCCACATCTGCGCGCCCGTGATGGCGTTCACCGCGTAGATCTTGCCGCGCTGCGCCTGGTCGCCGCCCGTCGTGCCCCCGATCAGGACGTCGCCCGCCAGCACCGGCGAGGACGAGAACAGGCAGCCGAAGCATTTCTTCAGGTCCGTCAGCTGCGTGGACCACACTTCCTTGCCCGTCTTGTCGTCGATGGCGACGAAGCGGCCGTCCAGTGTGCCGAGGTAGATGCGGCCGTGGCCCAGCGTCAGGCTGCGGCCCAGCGAAGCATAGAAACTTTCGGACGCGACGGCCGCCAGCTTCGGCTGGTAGTGCCACAGCGGCTTGCCGGTGGCGCCGTCGAGCGCAAACACGTGGTTGTTGGGGCCCACGTAGTACAGCACGCCGTCCTTCACGAGCGGCGTGGAAACGAGGCCGGACGTGATGTCGCCCGGCTGGTGGATCCACACGGGTTTCAGCTGCTTGACGTTGCGCGTCGTGATCTGGTCCAGCGGCGAATAGCGCCAGGCGTTCGACGTGCGGTGGTATTGCGTCCAGTTGGCGTCGTCGTCGTCGTGGGCGGCCGCGGGCTGCGTGAGCGACAGGGCGAGCAGGAAGGCGGCGACGGCGGCCGCCGTGTTGGAACGGGTGGTCGGATGCATGTTGGGTTCCTCGGAATGCGTTGGATGGATTACCACACGAAGCGGCCGCCGAGGGTCGCGTAGCGGGTGTTGGTCGGCCGGCCGAAGACGGGGTTCAGCGAGAACGTCGAGCGCGCGAGTTCGGCATACACCGTCACGTGCGGGTTCACCGCGTAATAGGCGCCGCCGATGCGCGATTGCGCGAGGTGGCCCGGCGTGCTCGCGGTGTCGTCGATGCGCGTGCGGCCGTAGCTGGCGCGCAGCGACAGCGCGTCCGTCGCATGCCACACGACCTGGGCGAAGCCGCCGCGGCTGCGGCGTTCGCGGCCGGCGGCATCCAGCGCGTCGACGTCCTGCATCAGCACGGACCCGAGGCCGTCCGCCTTGAAGCCGGAGACGTGGAAGTTCAGCGGGCCCACGTCGACCGTCGTGCCGGCCGAGATGCCGCGCGTGTGGACGTCGTCCTGCACGCAGGCGCCGCCGCCCGCGACGGTGCAGTGGCGCGCCGTTTGCCACGTGAAGTCGCCGTACAGCTTGAACTTCGCGCCGGCCAGCTGGTCGTTCCAATACACGCCGCCTTCCACGCGCGGCGAATTCGTCTGGTCGGCGCCGGCGCCCGTGAACACGTTGCGGATCTGGCTCGGGTCGTACAGCGCCACCGAGAACGACAGCGGCACGGTCTTCGGCGAGTTGTAGCGCAGGCCCGCGTTGAAGTTCGTGTACATATAGCCCGCGTTGAAGGTCGCGGCCAGCGCGTTGGTCGTGTTGACGACGTCGTAGCCCGTCAGGCCGCCCGCCAGCACGGACGCATCGGCCAGCACGGGTTCCGCCTGGTAGATGCCGTAAGACTTGCCGATCACGATCTCGCCCCAGGAGGCGGACGCCTTCGCCCACATCTCGCGCGGGTCCAGCGACTTGCTGCCCGTGTTGCCGACGTTGCCCGCGTTGCGGAAGTTGCCTTCGCCCGATTGGGAGTTGATGTACAGGCCCACGCGGCTGCTGTACGTGATGCCGTCGATGGCGGGCGAGGTCACGGTGAACGCGAACAGGCTCGGCGTCGTGCCCGACGTCATGCGAAAGCCCGTCGTGCCGGCGTCGTCGCCGTTCTGGCGGTGCGCCTGCACGATGATCCAGCCGTCCGTGCCGAGCTTCCAGCCGCCCGGCGTCTCGAATTCCACGGCCGCGTGGGTGGAACCCGCGGCCGCGCAGGCCAGCAGCGCAAGCAGCTTGCGCGTCTTGTGTGTCTCTTTCATGTCGTCTCCATTGATTGTTGTAGGTACTGCGCTGGTCGCATCTGCAAAAACGGTGCCACCACGCGGCTCACTCTTGCAGGGCTGTGCGCGGCCGTCCGCGCTGAAACAGATGTCGCAGCCGGGCGGCCCGTGCCTGCGACATTTGGCGCGTCCGCGCGGCCGAAACAGGCGTTTTTGCCCGTCGCGACGGGGGAAACGGGCATGGCATCGAATTTGCTGAAGGGGTAGGTGCATGCACCAACCCACAGACAAGGAGACAGCAACATGCAGCCGACACGGGAACACCTGCTCTGGATGTACGAGAAGATGATCGAGATCCGCGAGTACGAAGAAACGATGGCGAAGGTTTACCTCGAGGGCAAGCTGCCCCCGAAGATCCAGAAGGGCCTCGCGTTCGACATCGGCGCCGGCCCCGTGCCGGGCGAGATGCACCTCGCGGCCGGCCAGGAGCCGGTCGCCGTCGGCGTGTGCGCGCACCTGGGCAATGACGACAGCGTCGTCGGCGCGCACCGCTCGCACCACTTCGCCATCGCCAAGGGCGTGCCGCTCGACGCGATGACGGCCGAGATGTTTGGCAAGGACACGGGCCTGGGCCGCGGCAAGGGCGGCCACATGCACCTGTTCCACGTGCCGACCAAGTTTTCCTGCAGCGGCATCGTGGGCGCCAGCGCCCCGCAGGCCTGCGGCGCCGCGCTCGCCGCGCGCAAGCTCGGCAAGGACTGGGTCGCGATCGCCTTCTTCGGCGAAGGCGCCGCCAACCAGGGCGCGTTCCACGAGGCGCTGAACCTGGCGGCCGTGTGGAAGCTGCCCGTCGTCTTCGTCTGCGAGGACAACAAGTACGGCATCTCGGTCGAGAAATCCGTGTCGACGTCCGTCGCGTCGAACGCCGTGCGCGGGGCCGGCTACGGCATGCCCGGCGTCCTCGTCGAGCGCAACGACGCCGTCGAGGTGTACGCGGCCGCCGGTGCCGCCA
>NZ_JBKYMO010000378.1:0-5515 GCF_047302915.1 Massilia sp. CT11-108
TGCGCCAGCGTCCCGGCACGGCGAAGGGCGTGCTGTTCCTGACCATCGAGGACGAGACGGGCAACATCAACGTGATCGTCTGGCCGCAGCTCGTCGAGCAGCAGCGGCGCGAAGTGCTGAACGCGTCGCTGCTGGGCGTGTACGGCGTGTGGCAGCGCGAAGGCGAAGTGCGTCACCTCGTGGCCAGGCGCCTCGTCGACATGTCGCACCTGCTCGGCAAGCTCGATGCGCGCAGTCGTGACTTTTGCTAGGTTTTGCTTGACACAATCGGCATAAACTTTTTATATTAAAAGAATGCTCACCGCGAACTCCACCTTTCTGACTTCCCTAGCGCTACCGCTAGTGCTACCGCACCTGGCCTGAATCGCCATTCCCGCAGCTCGTCCTCAGTTCGTCTGCCGTGCCGTACCGCCGAAGTTTCAGAATAAGGTTCGCCATTCCATGTTCTCTCCCGTCTTTCGACTAGCGTCCGGTTGCCTGGCCACGTGCCCCGTGGCAGCCGGGCAGCCTTTCCGCCACCTCTGATTTCCGTCGTCTGGATTCCGTGATCCGCATGCGCGCGCCATGCGGCAGGGACCCGTCACGTCCGCGTTTTCCCACAGCCCTGAAAAGGAGTCGTCCATGTTGTCGCACCCCGCAGCAAAGTACCGCCGTTTCCCGACCGTCCCCACCGAATCTCTCGTCACCTTCCGCGCCTGGCCGGACCGCGTCATCGACCGTCCTCCCATCTGGATGAGCACCGACCTGCGCGACGGGAACCAGGCCCTGATCGAGCCGATGAGCGTGGAGCGCAAGCTGCGCATGTTCGAGCAGCTCGTCAAGATCGGCTTCAAGGAAATCGAAGTCGCGTTCCCCTCCGCGTCGCAGACGGATTTCGATTTCGTGCGCAAGCTGATCGAGGAAGACCGCATTCCGGACGACGTGACGATCGAGGTGCTGACCCAGTCGCGCGAGGACCTGATCCGCCGCACCGTGGACTCGCTGCAGGGCGCGCGGCGCGCCATCGTCCACCTCTACAATCCGATCGCGCCCGCGTTCCGCCGCATCGTGTTCGGCGCGACCCGGGAAGACGTCAAGCAGATCGCGCTGAACGGCACCCGCCTGATCAAGGAACTGACTGACGCGCGGCCCGGCACGGAATGGGTCTTCGAGTACTCGCCGGAGACGTTCAGCATGACGGAGCTGGCGTTTTCAAAGGAGGTGTGCGATGCGGTCTCCGCGATCTGGCAGCCGACGCCGGACCGCAGGATGATCGTCAACCTGCCGTCGACGGTCGAGTGCAGCACGCCGAACGTGTATGCCGACCAGATCGAATGGATGCACCGCCACCTGGAGCGGCGCGACGCCATCGTCCTGTCCGTCCATCCGCACAACGACCGCGGCACGGCCGTCGCGTCGGCGGAACTGGCGGTGATGGCGGGCGCGGACCGCGTCGAAGGCTGTTTGTTCGGGAACGGCGAACGCACCGGCAACGTGGACATCGTCACCCTGGCGCTGAACCTGTACACGCAGGGCATCCACCCGGGCCTCGATTTTTCCGACATCGACGCGGTGCGCCAGTGCGTCGAGGACTGCAACCAGCTGCCCGTCCACCCGCGCCATCCGTATGCGGGCGACCTCGTGTTCACCGCGTTCTCCGGCTCGCACCAGGACGCGATCAGGAAGGGCTTCGCGCAGCAGAAGTCCGACGCGATCTGGGAAGTGCCGTACCTGCCCATCGATCCGGCCGACCTGGGACGCAATTACGATGCCGTGATCCGCGTGAACAGCCAGTCGGGCAAGGGCGGCATCGCGTACCTGCTCGAACAGGAATACGGCTTTGTCCTGCCGCGCCGGCTGCAGATCGAATTCAGCCGCGCCGTGCAGCACGCGACGGACAGCAGCGGACGCGAAGTGGCCGCCGCCGACATCCACGCGATCTTCCGCGGCGAGTACCTGGACCCGGGCCGTCATGTCTATCGCGGTCACGCCATGTCGAATGAAGGAGAAAACGGCACGCGG
The DNA here is from genome assembly GCF_047302915.1 of Massilia sp. CT11-108. NCBI lineage: Bacteria > Pseudomonadati > Pseudomonadota > Betaproteobacteria > Burkholderiales > Oxalobacteraceae > Massilia > Massilia sp. CT11-108. Next base: position 2,002 of record NZ_JBKYMO010000378.1, read on the forward strand.
CTGGAGGTCGACATCGAGATCGACGGCGTGCGCACGACCCGTCACGGCATCGGCAACGGCCCGATCGACGCGTTCGTGAATGCGCTGGACCTCGACGTCAAGGTGATGGATTACCACGAGCACGCGCTGGGCCGCGGCGCCGATGCGCAGGCCGCGTGCTACGTCGAGCTGCGCGTCGGCAGCGGCGGTTCGCTGTTCGGCGTCGGCGTGGACGGCAGCATCATGACCGCGTCGTTCCGGGCGATCCTCAGTGGCGTGAACCGCCACTTCGCGGCCGCGGCGTAACACGTTGTGAAGGGGCCGCGCGGCGCGATCGTTTATCATCGTGGGTTTCGCGCCCGCGCGGCCCACCATTCTTCACGCCATGACACCTGAAAAAACTCCGCACTGGGGCCTGGCCATCGACACCGAGCGCTGCATCGGCTGCCATGCCTGCTCCGTCGCCTGCAAGGTCGAGAACTCGGTCTACCTCGGCATGTTCCGCACCAAGGTCTATTACCACGACTTCCACGGCAAGAACGCCGCCGGCAAGGTCACGCCGAAGCGCGCGTTCCTGCCTGCCCTGTGCATGCAGTGCGAGGACGCGCCGTGCCTGAAGGCGTGTCCCACCGAATCGATCCGCCGCGACGCGGACGGCGTCGTGCGCATCGACGTGGACAGCTGCGACCGGTCGCGCGACTGCATCGCCGCGTGCCCGTACGGCGCCATCCACATCGATCCGGTTGCGCAGGTCGCGGACAAGTGCGACTTCTGCAGTCACCGGCTCGACGCCGGCATGCAGCCGGCGTGCGTGGAGGCGTGTCCCGCCGACGTGTTCGCGTTCGGCGACCTGAACGACCCGGGCAGCGCCGTGAGCCGCTTCAACGCGCGGCACAGGAAGGAGCTGGCCGTGCTCAAGCCGCAGGAGGGCACGAGGCCGGCCGTGCATTACCGCGGCATCGGGACCGTCGTGCCGCGCGCCGTCGAGAACAAGCTGCCGAAGGGCCGCAACCACGATCCGTTCACGTACGAGATCGACACGTGGGCGGAGCTGCGCGCCGATTACGGCACCGTCGTCGGCAACGCGACGGCCAAACCGAAGGGAGGCAAGTGATGGAACGACGCGGTTTTCTCAAGTCCGGTCTCGGTGCGCTGGCCACGCTGGCCGTCGGCGAGACCATCCTGCTCGCTCCGGGCGATGCTGCGGCCGCCGCCGCCGAGCCATTGAACTACGCGACCGACGCGGACGGCAAGGCACGCAAGCGGCACGTCGACTACCGCACGGCCACGGCGGTGAAAAGCGTGTGCCTGAACTGCTCCACCGTGTGCGGCATCGAGGGGTTCGTCGAGGACGGCAAGGTCGTCAAGATCCGCGGCAATCCGCTCGATCCGAACCTCGGCAGCTTCATGACGTGCGCGAAGGGGCAGAGCGGTCCCACGATCAACACGTATCCCGAGCGCCTGCTGTACCCGCTCAAGCGCGTGGGCAAGCGGGGCGAGGGCCTGTGGAAGCGCATCACGTGGGACGAGGCGTACGACGAGATCGCGGCGCGCATCCGCAAGAGCATCGCGGACGGCCACCCCGAGCGCGTGGCGATCCACCAGGGCCGCTCGCGCTACGAGGCGGAGTTCGCGCGCTTCCTGAACGCGGTCGGCTCGCCCGTCCTGCTGAACCACCGCGCGCTGTGTTCGTCGAACAAGCGCGCCGCCAACTACGTGAGCCTGGGCGAGACCGACTGGGAATCGATCGACGCCGAGCGCTGCCGCTACTTCCTGAACTTCGGCGCCAATTTTTATGAGGCCCACCAGGGCGGCCTGCATCTGGTAAAACGCGTCGTCAAGGCGCGCTTCGACCACGGCGCCAAGCTCGTGACGTTCGACGTGCGCATGTCGAATACCGCGGGCCGCAGCGACGAATGGTTCCAGCCGCATCCGGGCACCGAAGGCGCGATCGCGCTCGCGATGGCGCACGTGATCCTGCGCGAGAACCTGCACGACCGCGCCTTCATCGAGGACTTCGTGCAGCCCGGCGAGGCGCAACTGCGCACGTGGCTGAAGGATTGCACGCCGGCGTGGGCGCAGGCCCAGTCGGGCGTGCCGGCTGCGGACATCGAACGGATCGCGATCGAGTTCGCACGCGCGCGTCCCGCCGTCGCCGCCTTCACCAACCGCGGCACGGGCGCGCACTACAACGGCTTCAACAACGAACGCGCCGTCGTCATGCTCAATGCGCTGGTCGGTTCCGTCGGCCGCCCGGGCGGCTATTGCTACGGGCTCGAAGAGAAGCTGGCGCCGGCGAAGTACCCGGCGCCACAGCCCGAGCCGCCCAAGGTCAGGATCCGCACCGACCTGGAAGACCCGCCGGAGTGGCCGCTGGCGAACCGGTGGCAGAAGATGAAGGTGGGCCAGGTCGTGTACGACTACCTGGAGCAGGGCCGCGCGCAGCTCGACGTCTACCTGAGCTACACGATCGTGTCCCCGATGACGTGGCCGGAGGGCCGCACGACGGCCGCCCGTGTGCTGGCCGACGAAAAGCTGATCCCGTTCCACGCCTGCTCGGACATCGTGTATTCCGAGATGGCGCACTGGGCCGACCTGATCCTGCCCGATGCGACCTATCTCGAACGGTGGGGCATGGACATCCGCAACAACCTCGAGCTGCAGCACTACGTGATGCTGCGCCAGCCGATGACGGCGCCGCCGGGCGAGGCGCGGTCCTTCCCCGAGGTCCTGTTCGACGTGGGCCGGCGCCTGGCGCCGGAGCAGGCGAAGTATTTCGCGTTCGGTGCCCACGAGGACTTCGTGCGCGCGCAGTGTTCGAAGCTGCCGACGCAAGGTCCGGACGGCCGCACGTTCGCGTCGGGCTTCGACTATATGAAGCACTACGGCGTGCATGTGGACACGAGCCAGCCCAAGACTTACGAGGTGTACCGCCGCAGGCTCGGGGCCGCGCAACTGGACGGTACGCGCGTCGACGGCACGGGCCGCATTCTCAAGATGGACAAGACGGGCAAGGAGCGCGCCATCGGGATGATGGTGAAGGGCGAGCCGCTGCGCGGGTTCGCCACGCCGTCGCGCCGCTTCGAGATCCTCGCGCCGGAAGTGGCGGAGGTCGCGGCGAAGGCGGGCATGGCGGACGACGGCATGCCGGCATTCCACCCCGTGCCCGGCCTGGACCGGCTTGCCGACGACCGCTTCGTCCTGACGACGTTCAAGTGGAACGTGCACACGCAGGGCCGCACGGCGTCGCAAAAATACCTGTCCGAGATCGTGCACGACAACCCGATGTGGATGCATCCGAAGGTGGCGCGGCGCATCGGGGTGAAGTCCGGCGACATGGTCGAACTGACGACCTACCGCCCCCGCTCGGGCACACTGGGCGACGTCGCCTTCAAGGCCGCGCCCGCGGGACGCGAGGAGGTCGTGGGCCGCGCGCGCATCCGCGTGTTCGTCACCGACGCCATCCATCCGAAGGTGCTGGCCGTGTCGAACTCGCTGGGCTGGCAGGTGGGCGGGCGCGCCGCGCAGGGCCGTG
>NZ_JBKYMO010000379.1:0-5495 GCF_047302915.1 Massilia sp. CT11-108
GGCTGCCCGCGAGCGCCGCCAGCGCGGGCGCCACGGGCGCCACCTGCACCTTCGCCATGTAGCGGCCGTACAGGATCGGCACCTGGCTGTAATACGTCTCGCCGAGCGGATGCGTCTCGGGATGGCCGCCCAGCGCCTTCAGCGTCACGCTGTCGCCGCCGACGGCTTCCACCGCCTGTTCGGCAGCGCGCGCCACTGCGGAAAACAGGCGCTTGAGGTTCGGCGCCTTGTCCGTCGTCGCGGCCAGCAGTTTCGCGCTGCCGAGGAATGTCTGCGCGTTCGGTGCGCTGAACACGGGACCGTTGACGAGCACGAAGTCCTGCGTGACGTCGTGCTCGCTGCCGCCCACGCGCGGGCCTTCGACGCCGACGACCTTGATCCCCATGCCGCGTGGCGTGGAGACGTCGTCCGCCAGCACGTCGCCCGGCGTCGTCGACAGCCGCAGCACGACGGGATACGTGCCCGGCTGGGCGAACAGGCCTTGCGCGTACGCGTCCGGCAACCCGGTCTCGACGGTCAGCTCGCCCACCAGCAGGCCGTGCGTCTTGGCGTGCACGCTGCGCAGCGCGCGTCCGGAATCCTCGTACGTCTTCGTGGAAATGCTGCGCATCGTCGTCTGCAGGTCGAAGCTGGTCTGCGCTTCGTCGTCTTCCAGGCTTTCGAAACGCGGTTCGAACGGGATCGGGGAGGTCATGATGGAATCCGGTGGTTTGAATGATGATGAGCAGATCATCGGCGCGCGCGAGCTCGGCGGTCTGTGCAACGCCGTACGGAGTGCGCGGATTTGCCGATCTTGCGTGTGCGCTGTCGAACAGACATGGTTGCGCCATCGGATCAAGCTCCACGGTATCGCGCACTGGGAGTCTGATCATGAGCAAGCACGGCGGCAATCCGAACGAACCGAACGAACCGCAAATCCCGGCCGGCGGCTGGGGCTCGGTGAAGGAAGTCACCACGATCCTGCTGAAGGAACGCGTCCCCCTCGAGGGCACGCAGTTGCTGATGCAGCAGAACAAGCCGGACGGCTTCATGTGCGTGAGCTGCTCGTGGGCGAAGCCGGCCCATCCGCATCCGGCCGAGTTCTGCGAAAGCGGCGCCAAGGCGACGGCGTGGGAAATCACGAGCAAGCGCCTCGACCCGGCATTCTTCAAGCGCCATATGCTGCGCGAACTGGAAGGCTGGAACGACCATGAACTCGAGGAGGCGGGCCGCCTGACGGTGCCCATGCGCTACGACAGCGCGCTGGACCGCTACGTGGAAATCACCTGGGACCGCGCATTTGCCGAAATCGGTGCCGAGCTGCGCAAGATGGATCCCACCCAGGTCGCGTTCTACAGCTCGGGCCGCGCCTCGCTGGAAACGTCGTACATGTACCAGCTGCTGGCGCGCATGTACGGCAACAACAACCTGCCCGACAGTTCCAACATGTGCCACGAAAGCACGTCCGTCGCGCTGCCGAAGACGATCGGCGTGCCGATCGGGACCGTCGTGCTGGACGACTTCGAACAGACCGACTGCATCTTCTTCTTCGGCCAGAACGTGGGCGTGAACAGCCCGCGCATGCTGCACCAGCTGCAGGAGGCGAGAAAGCGCGGCGTTCCGATCGTCACGTTCAACCCGCTGCGCGAGCGCGGCCTGGTCAGCTTCGTGAACCCGCAATCCCCGGTCGAGATGCTGAGCGGCCACGAGACCGTGATCAGCACGCAGTACCACCAGGTGAAGGCCGGCGGCGACGTGGCGGCGCTGACGGGCCTCTGCAAGGCCGTGCTGGAGGCGGACGAGCGCGCCCGCACGACCGGCGGACCGCGCGCCCTCGACACGGCCTTCATCGAAGAACATTGCCACGGCTTCGACGAGTTCGCGGCCGCCATGCGCGCGCGCACGTGGGACGAGATCGAAAAGGAATCGGGTCTCGCGCAAGGCCAGATCGAGCAGGCGGCCGGCACCTACCTCCGTGCGAAACAGGTGATCGGCATCTACGGCATGGGCCTCACGCAGCACCGCAACGGCGTGCTGAACGTGCAGATGCTCGTCAACTTCCTGCTGTTGCGAGGGAATATGGGCAAGCCGGGCGCGGGCATCTGCCCGGTGCGGGGCCACTCGAACGTGCAGGGGCAGCGCACGGTCGGCATCACGGAAAAGCCCGAGCTGGCGCCGCTGGACAAGCTGAAGGAGCTGTATGGCTTCGAACCGCCGCGCGACAAGGGCATGAACACGGTGGAGATGTGCGAGGCGATCAAGGCCGGCAAGCTGCAGGCGTTGATCAGCCTCGGCGGCAACCTCGTGCGGGCCGTGCCGGACCACGGCCAGATGGATGCGGCCTGGCGCGCCGTCCCGCTCACGGTGCAGATTTCGACCAAGCTGAACCGCAGCCACCTCGTGCACGGCAAGACGGCGTACCTGCTGCCCTGCCTGGGCCGCATCGAGATCGACCGCCAGGCCAGCGGCGAGCAATCCGTGTCGATGGAGGATTCCACCGGCTGCATGCACGGCTCGCGCGGCCGCGCCGAACCTGCTGCGGACACGCTGCTGTCGGAACCGGCCATCGTGGCCCGCCTGGCGAAGGCGACGCTGGACCCGAATCCGAAGGTCGACTGGGATGGATGGGTGGCGGACTATGCGAAGGTGCGCGACGCCATCGCCGCGACGTACCCGAAGATCTTCCACGACTTCAACGAGCGCATGTGGCAGCCGGGCGGCTTCCGCAAACCGCTGGCGGCAGCGGACCGCAAATGGAACACGCCCACCGGCAAGGCGAATTTCACCGTGCCGGACACCTTGTCCGCGGACCCCGACATGCCCGTGCCCGAGGACGCCCTGCGCCTGTTCACGGTGCGCAGCGACGGCCAGTTCAACACGACGATCTACAGCCTTGAAGACCGTTTCCGGGGCGTGCAGGACAGGAACGTCCTGTTCATGGCCGGCACGGACATGGCCCGCCTCGGCCTGGCCGATGGTGACATTGTCACAGCCAGCACGGCCATCGACGATGGCGTCGAGCGCAAGGTCGAAGGCTTGCGCGTCGTGGAATACAGCGTGCCTGCCGGCTGCGTTGCGGGCTATTTCCCGGAGTGTAATCCGCTGATTCCCCTCTGGCACTATGCGAAGGAGAGCAAGGTGCCGGCCGCGAAATCCATCGCCATCCGGGTCGAGCGCACGGGTGGGACGGGGCGACCGCTGCATTGACTGTTGCCATTTTGGTATTGCCACGTAAATATTGCTGTCATAGATTGTGATTTTTTGATAGATTCCTAAGTGCATCAGACGGAGTCTTTCAAACAACATGATCTGGCAGCCATGACATCGCCCTACCGCCCGCCCTCACCGGAACCTGGTTTCGACGCCGCCGCCTACTGCAATACCAGGCAGGCGGCAGCCATGCTGGGCGTGTCGCACCGTACGGTGCAGCTGTGGGTGGAAAGCGGCACCCTGGAAGCGTGGAAGACGGCCGGCGGCCACCGGCGCATCGCGCTGGCGTCGATCGAACGCCACGTCGAGCGCCGGCGCCAGGCGATGCTGGACCGTACGGCGCCCGCGCGCTACAAGGTGCTGCTCGTGGACGACGACGCCTCGACCATGGCGCGGTACGAGGGGGCGATGTCCGGCTGGGACCTGCCGCTGGACGTCGTCCGGGTCGGGAACGGTTTCGAAGCGCTGATCCGCATCGGCGAGACGCGGCCGCACCTGCTCGTCGGCGACCTCAGCATGCCGGGCGTGGACGGCCTGCGCATGATCCGCACGCTGCGTGCGAGCGAGGCCTACCGCGACATGGCCATCGTCGTCACGAGCGGGCTGGATCCGGCCACGATCCGGGCCATGGGCCTGCCGGACGACATCCCCGTGCTGCCCAAGCCGGTGGCGCCCGAGGCGCTGCGCACGGCCATCGAAGACGTCCTGCACGTCGAGGTGCACGCCGAACGGTGACATAAGCCCTTGATCTGGCTATAATTTCCGCCTTCGTCAGCCAGGATCACCCGCCATGTCACTGCTCGCCCACCAGCTCGAACTGCTGTCCCCCGCCAAAACCGCCGAGATCGGCCGCGAAGCCATCCTGCACGGCGCGGACGCGGTCTATATCGGCGGGCCCGCATTCGGCGCGCGCCACAACGCCAGCAATACACTGGAAGACATCGCGGGCCTCGTCGAATTCGCGCACCGCTACCGCGCGCGCATCTTCGTCACCATGAACACCATCCTGCACGACGCCGAACTGGAAACGGCCGAAAAGCAGATCCGCCAGCTGTACGATGTCGGCGTCGACGCGCTGATCGTGCAGGACATGGCGATGTTCGAACTGGACCTGCCGCCGATCCAGCTGCACGCGAGCACCCAGTGCGACATCCGCACCGTGGAAAAGGCGAAATTCCTGTCGCAGGTCGGCTTCTCGCAGCTGGTGCTGGCGCGCGAGCTGACCATCGAACAGATCAAGGCCATCCGCGCCGAGGTCGACACGCCGCTGGAGTACTTCATCCACGGCGCGCTGTGCGTCGCGTTCTCCGGCCAGTGCTACATCTCGCACGCGGACACGGGCCGCAGCGCCAACCGCGGCGACTGCTCGCAGGCGTGCCGCCTGCCGTACACGCTGTCGGACGGCCAGGGCCGCGTCGTCGCCTACGAAAAACACCTGCTGTCGATGAAGGACAATGACCAGAGCCGCAACCTGGAAGCGCTCGTCGACGCCGGCATCCGCTCCTTCAAGATCGAAGGCCGCTACAAGGACATGGGCTATGTGAAGAACATCACCGCCCACTACCGCCTGCTGCTGGACGAGATCCTGGAACGCCGTCCGGAACTGGCGCGCGCGTCGAGCGGCCGGACGCAGGTGATGTTCACGCCGGACGTCGACAAGAACTTCCACCGCGGCCACACGGATTATTTCGCGCAGGGCCGCCAGCAGACCATCGGCGCCTTCGATTCGCCGAAGTACGTGGGCGTGGAACTGGGCACGGTCGCGCGCATCGGCGGCGACAATTTCGATCTCGTCACGAATTCGCCGATGGCCAACGGCGATGGCCTGAACTACATGCACAAGCGCGAGACGGTCGGCATCCAGGCGAACACCGTGCAAAAGCTCGGTGAGGACGAAGACGGCCAGCGCTGGCGCGTGTTCCCGAACGAGGGCCTGGCCACGTTGCCGGGCCTGAAGGTCGGCACCGTCATCCACCGCAACCGCGACCACCAGTGGGAAGCGGCCCTCAACAAGAAATCGTCCGACCGCAAGGTGCGGGCGGACCTGCGCCTGGAAGACACGGCCGAAGGCCTGCGTTTGACTGTCACCGACGAGGACGGCATCACGACGACAACCGAAGCGAGCCTCGCGCTGCAGCCGGCCCAGCAGGCCGACCAGGCACTGGCGGGCCTGCGCACGAGCCTCGCCAAGCTGGGCAACACGATGTTCGAAGCGGGCACCATCGATGTCGCGCTGACGCAGCCGTGGTTCGTGCCGGCGAGCGCGATCAACGGCCTGCGCCGCGACGCCATCGCCGCCCAGGAAG
>NZ_JBKYMO010000380.1:0-5476 GCF_047302915.1 Massilia sp. CT11-108
AAGCATGCCGCCAGCGTTCAATCTGAGCCAGGATCAAACTCTTCAGTTTAATCTCTGTTTTTGCTACTTTCGTAGCAGATCGCTCACTCAAAATACTGACCGTCACTCATTGCTGAGCAACGTATTTCTTTTGTGTGAACATTTGATAATTTAAGCATTCAGCACCCCGAAGGATGCTGGCACTTCATCAAACGCCCACACTTATCGACTGTTGATTGTTAAAGAGCTGTATTCGGTACTGCCTTGCTGCGCTTGCGAATCGTTTTGTTCGTCAGCAGCAGAGAAGTGAGATTATGCAGTAGTTCGCTTAACTCGTCAACCCCTCGTCTGTTTTGTTGCGCCGTCGTTACCGACTGATTTTCTTGCGCTGCAAAACAGGAGGCGAACTATAGCAAAGGCTGGCCGCAGTGCGCAAGGGGGTCACGGTACTAAATGCCCGAGAATCGAATACGCCGCCTCCACCCGCGCCGCATTCGGGTAATTCTTATTGGCCAGCATGACGATCCCGACGCGACGCGACGGCACGAACAAAACATAAGCGCCAAATCCGCGCGTCGCGCCCGTCTTGTTGAAAAGCGTCCCCGGCGGCGGGACCTGGGCCGGCTCCAGCCGGACGGCCGGATTCGGCTCGGCACTCATCTTCGTGGAATTCCCTGCCTGTAGCGCAGCCAGGCTCACGGGCGCGCGGTACTGCTCCCATCCGAGCCCCTGCACGGTATCGCCGATGCGGAAATAACCGGTGTGCGTGCAATCGATGGCGCGCCGCATCGGTTCCGGCAGGCCGCTGGCGTCGATGTTCAGCTGGACGAAGCGGATCATGTCCGCCGCGCTGGCTTTTACGCCATACGTCTCCGCGTCGAACGGTCCGGGGCCGACGCGCACCGGTCGGTTGGTCTTGTCGTAACCCCAGGCGTAGTCGCCCGTTGCGCCGCCAGGCACGCGGATATGACTGTGCTTCAGGCCCAGCGCGGGGAACAGCCGGCCTTCGACGGCATCGGCAAACCCGGCGCCCAGCGCCCGCGCCGTCACATGGCCGAACAGCCCGAGACTGGGATTCGAATACCGGCGGAGCGTGCCGGGTGCGGCGTCCGGGCGCCACGTGCGGAAGTAAGCGATCGCCTGCGCCTCGGTCTCGACGTCGTCCGGGAATTGCTGCGGCAGGCCTCCCGGCGTATAGGTGCCCAGTTCGAGCACGCTCGCACGGTCGATCGCGCTGCCCTTCAGTTGCGGGACGTATTGGCCGGGATGATCCGCGAACGACAGCTTGCCGAGTCCCTGCGCGTAACACGCCAGCGTCGCCGTGACGGTCTTGCTGACGGAGCCCAGTTCGAACAAGGTGTTCTCGGTGACGGGCTTGTGCTCCTGTTTCGACGCCTCGCCGTAATTGAAGAACAGTGCCTGGCCATCCACCGTGACGGCGACCGCCATGCCGGGCACGTCGTGCTGCGCCATCAAGGGCTGGATGGCGCGGTCGACGGCAGCGCGCACGGCGGCGGCATCGACGGCGCCGGCCGTCAGCGGCAACAACGACAGGCATGCGAGGGCGATGGATTTCGTAGACAAGGCATTCTCCGCGTTCGTTCGTGACGGGCACCAGTATAGGCACGCAGCCATGTCCGGCGACAGCGCGGCCATCCCGGCAAACCGGGTGTCCGTCACATCGCCGACTTCAGCGCGCCCAGGTAACGCTCGCTGACGGCGACCGTGGCGCCACAACGCAGCGTGAGCCGGTAGCTGCCGTCGCCGACGGAATCCAGCCGCGCGATCTCGCCGCGCCTGACGATCGCGCCGCGGTGCACGCGCAGGAAGGCCTCGGGCGCGAGCAGCGTTTCGAGACGGTTGAGCGTGATGCGGTGCAGGACCGTGCGTCCGGCCAGGTGCAGCTCGACGTAATTCCCGGCCGATTCGATCCACAGGATGTCCGCCACCCGGATCTGCTCGATGCGGCCGACGGAGCGCACGTTGATCCGCTCCGGCCGCGCCGCAGTCTGGCCGGCATCGACGTAATCGCGCAGCGCCGCGCCATAGGCCTCGCGCTGACGCTGTCCGAGCATGGCGCTTATGCGCTCGACCGTCTGGGCCAGGCGTGCATCGTTCAGGGGCTTGAGCAGGTAGTCGAGTGCGTGCACGTCGAACGCGTCGATCGCGTGTTCGCTGTAGGCCGTCACGAACACGATGAGTGGCGGCGCGCATGCGCGGCTGATCTCGCGGGCGAGCACGAGGCCCGATTCGGCCGGCATCTGGATGTCGAGGAAGATGACGTCGACCTCCTGCGCGGCCAGCACCGCGCGCGCGGACGCGGTGCCGTCGCATTCGGCCACGAGCCGCCAGTCCGGATGCGCGGCCAGGGCCAGGCGCAGGTTCGAACGGCTGGGCAGCTCGTCGTCGACGATCAGGTAGCGCACCGGCATGCTCACTCCCGCGCCAAAGGCAGGCGGACTTCGGCCACGAAGCGGCCGTCCGGCAGGGTCGTGCGCAGCGTCGCGGTGGGATGCATGAGGCGCAACCGCTCGCGCGTATTCGCGAGCCCGAGACCCGCGCCGGGATTGGGCGACGCCTGCGCGAGCGCGGGATTCGTCACCCGGATCGTGAGCGCCGCGCCGTCGGACACGAAGGACAGGCGAATATCGCTCGGTCCGTCGTGGCAGTCGAGATCGTGGCGCAACGCGTTCTCGATCAGCGGCTGCAGCAGCAGCGGCGGACAATCGACGTCGTGCAGCAGCGCGTCGTCGCCGTCGATGCGGACCTGCAGCCGGTCGCCGTAGCGCAGGCGTTGCAGGTCGAGGTAGTCGCGGACGAACTGCAGCTCGTCCGCGACGGTCGCCGTATTGCGCACGCTGGCCGACAGCGCGTAGCGCAGCAGGTCGCTCAGGCGGCCGATGCCCCCGAGGGCCAGCGTGCGGTCGCCTTCGCGCACGAGCGCGCTGATCGCATTCAGCGCATTGAACAGGAAATGCGGTTCGAACTGCGCGCGCAGGGCCAGCATGCGCTGCTCTTCCAGCGCGAGGCGCAGATTCAGCATGTCGGTCTGGCTGCGCTGCCACGCCAGTTCGCGCTCGCGCGCCTGCCGCCAGTAGTGGACCGCGAGGATGGCGGCGAACGTGCCCGTCGTCGAGAACCAGCCGACCAGCAGCATCTTCATCAGCAGGCGGCGCGCGTCGTCGACGCTCGCGATGTGCAGGTAGCCGCGCAGCCACGCCATGTACGTCCACTGCGTGGGCTGGAACACGAGCACGAGGCCCACGAACAGCAGGAACACGTTGCGCGGACGGGCGATCAATCCCGGCCAGCGCGCGAGAGCGAGGCTCAGGCCCGCGCTCAGGACGATCAGCGGCACGGCGTACTCCACGAACCACGTCACCAGCAGTGACGGATAGTGGCTGTCGACGCCGAGGCGCAGGTTGTCGCTGTAGGTCTGCAGGGCGCCCAGGGTGCTGATCGCCGTCCACAAGAGCACGACGATGGCGATGGTCCTTACCGCGGGCGGCATCGATGGCGGGGAAATGGCGTGCTGCGTCATCGGGAAAGTATAGCCTGCCGGTGGACAGCGGCCGGCCGCTTCGTCACGTGGAAGCGGCGTTTCGTCACGGCGACGTGTCCGTCGTACCGGCATGGCCGCAGAATCGGCGACGCATCCTCTTTATCAACTCTCCAGCTACCCATGAAAAACACGATACGCCTGGCTGCCGCGCTCCTGCTCGGCGGCGTCTCCGCTTCCACCGTCGCCGGCATGACGGAGTGGCTCGCGCCGCAGGATCCGTTCCCCGTCTACGGCAACACGTATTACGTCGGCACGCACGGCATCAGCGCCGTGCTGATCACGTCGCCGGCGGGCCACATCCTCATCGACGGCGGTCCGCCCGCCGCGGCCGACCAGGTCGCGGCGCATGTCCGCGCGCTCGGCTTCAAGGTCGAAGACATCCGCTACATCCTGAATGGCCACGATCACTTCGACCACGCGGGCGGCATCGCCGCGCTGCAGAAGATGAGCGGCGCGACGGTGCTGGGCAGCCCGGCGTCTGTCGCCGTGCTGAAGTCGGGCCAGCCGGACAAGCGGGATCCGCAATATCCCAGCCTGGTCCCGATGACACCCGTCGCCAACACGCGCGCGGTACGCGACGGCGAAGTCGTGACACTCGGGCCGCTCGCCGTCACGGCGCACTTCACGCCGGGGCACACACCGGGTGCCACCAGTTGGACGTGGCAATCGAGCGAAAGCGGCAAGACGATGCGCGTGGTGTACGCGGACAGCCTCACCGCCATGGCTGCAGATGGCCGCAGTTTCAGCAGGAATCCGCTCTATCCGACCGCGCGCGCGGACGTCGAGCGTTCGATCGCCACGATCGAAGGACTGGAATGCGACGTGCTCGTGAGCGCGCATCCGGATTTCGGTGATCTTTGGGAGCGGAAGGAGAACAAGACCCTCGTCGATCGCGACGCCTGCCGCAAGTACGCGGCGGTCGCGCGGGAATGGCTGGCGAAGACGCTGGCGGCGGAGGGGCAACAGTGACGGTCATCCGCAAACTGCTGTTGGCGTGCTGCTTCGTGTCCAGCCTGGCCTCGGCCGCGACACCTTATGTGCTCGACGACACGGAGGTGCGCGACGTGCATGCGAATACGCTGAACCGCGACTACCAGGTATTCGTCGCGCTGCCCGATTCGTATCGTTCGTCGAGCCGGCATTATCCGGTGGTGTTCGTCGTCGACGCGAACTACGCGTTTCCGGTCGCGCGCGGTATCGCCCAGCGGCTGGCCAAGCATGCGGGTTTGGAAGAGGCGATCGTCGTCGGGCTGTCGTATGCGAAGGGCGACAGTCCCGTGTATAGCCGGCGCCGCGATTACACGCCGTCGATGCCCCGGGGCCAATATGTCTCCGATATGCCGGGGTGGAGCGCCGCGTTCGGCGAGGCGCAAGCCTATGGCCGCTTCATCGCTGCCGACGTCTTCCCGCTGATCGCCGCGAACTACCGGGCCGACATGAGTCGCAAGATCTTTGTCGGCCATTCGTATGGCAGCCTGCTCGGCCTGCAAGTGCTGTTGAGCGAGCCGGCCACGTTCGACCATTACATCCTCGGCAGTCCATCGCTGTGGTTCGACCAGGGCGTGATGTTCGATCGGGAACAGGCTTATGCAAAGGGACACAAGGATATGCCGGCGTCGGTGTCCTTCGGTATCGGCGGCCGTGAGACATTGCCGGCGAACCGGAAGCGGTCGCGAACGGAAGAGAATGCGGACATGGTCGCGGATCTATGCGACTTCGACGCAGCATTGAAAACGCACCGGTATCCGAACCTGAAAAGCCGGCTCGAAGTATTTGCGGACGAGGATCATGCCAGCGTCTTTCCGCTGGTGCTGACCCATGGCTTGCGGGCGTATCTGAAGAAGGTGAAGTAGAAAGCAAAAAGCCCGCTCAGTATCAACTGAACGGGCTTCTGCATATAACTAGCCTGACGATAACCTACTTTCACACTGGTTG
>NZ_JBKYMO010000381.1:0-5447 GCF_047302915.1 Massilia sp. CT11-108
GCACCTGCGCGATCCACGCGGGCGGGCCCGGCAGGCGCGCGCGCAGACGCATCCGGTTGGCCTGCACGGCCTCCGGATCGTCGTTCACGTGCCGGCCCAGGTTCAGGCCGCCACCGTCCCGCCCATCGCCGTACGGGCCCATGCTGACGCCACCGCGCCGCGTCGTGGCCAAGGCACCGAACGCGTCAGGCAGATCGGGCCACTCGGTCGCGGGGTGGATCAGATCGGCGTCCTTCAGATCGGATTCCACCATCAGATCGCTTCCGGTTCTTCGATCCCGGCCTGTTCCAGAAGTTCCGCGAAATCGTCGGCCAGCGGCACGACCCATTCCATGTGCTCGCCGGTGGCCGGGTGCGTGAGACCCAGGCGGCGCGCCTGCAGCGCCTGGCGGTGGAAGAACGAACGCAGGTGCTGCTTGCCGTACACGGTGTCGCCGACAAGGCTGTAGCCCAGCGACTGCATGTGCACGCGGATCTGGTGCGTGCGGCCCGTCTCCAGGCGGCATTGCACGAGGCTGACCGGGCGGCGGTCGAGCTCGCCCGTCTCCAGCAGTTCGTAGTGCGTGATGGCCGGCTTCGCCGACGGGCTGTTCGACACGGCCATCTTGACCCGGTCCTTCGCGTCGCGGCTGATGGGGGAGTCGATGGTGCCGTAGGCGCGCGGCGTGCCCCACACGAGCGCGAAATATTCGCGTTTCACCGTGCGCGCCTGCAGCTGGCGCACGAGGTCCGTCTGCGCCTCCAGCGTCTTGCCGACGACCATCAGGCCGCTCGTGTCCTTGTCGAGGCGGTGCACGATACCGGCACGCGGCACGGACACCAGTTGCGGGCAGTGATGCAGCAGCCCGTTCAGCAGGGTGCCCGACCAGTTGCCCGAGCCCGGATGCACGACGAGGCCGGCAGGCTTGTTGATGACGATGATGGCGTCGTCCTCGTGGACGATGTTCAGCGCCATCGGTTCCGGCGTGTAGGCCGTGTCCTCGGGCGCCGGCTGCGGCACGACGGTGACCGTCTCGTCGCCATAGGCCGTGCTCTTGCCCTTCGCCGGCTTGCCGTCGACGGTGATGTGGCCTTCGTCGAACCATTGCTGCAGGCGGCTGCGCGAGAACTGGGGCACCAACCCGGCCACGACCTTGTCCAACCGCTGGCCGCAGTGTTCGGGGACCAGCTCCAGGGTGATCGGGGCGTAATCAGGGCCACCGGTGCCGGCATCGAGCTCGGCGTCGAGGTCCTCATCCAGGTCGGGGTCGAAAAGGTTTTCCGCCGAATTCGGCGCAGCAGTTAATATCACGTCAGTCCCATCGGCTATAATCAGCCGTTCGTTGAATCTCGGTAAAACTTTCTTGCACTAAGAGCTTATGCAAAAAAAATTGTCTGTAATAGTCGTGACTAGCGTTCTGCTAAGTTTGTCAGCTTGCGGTTTGTTACCGGAAAGATCCGACGAAAACAAGAACGTGTCAGCATCGAAATTATACGCTGACGCGCAGGAGGAAATGGCGGGCGGCCACTACGAAGCCGCGATCAAGCTGTTCGAACGCCTCGAATCCAACTATCCGTTCGGCACCTACGCCGCCCAGGCGCAGATGGAAATCGCCTATGCGCACTACAAGGCGCAGGACCAGGCCGAGGCGCTGGCCGCCGTCGAACGCTTCATCAAGCTGCACCCGAACCACCCGCAGGTCGACTACATGTACTACCTGCGCGGCCTGATCAATTTCAACGACCAGATCGGCTTCCTCAGCTTCATCTACGCCCAGGACCCGACCGAGCGCGACCCGAAGGCGACGCGCGAAGCGTTTGCCGCGTTCAAGGAACTCGTCGACAAGTTCCCGAACAGCAAATACGCGCCGGATTCGGTCGCCCGCATGAACTACCTGATCAATGCGATGGCGCAGTACGAAGTGCACGTGGCGAACTACTACTACCGCCGCGGCGCCTACCTGGCCGCGCTGAACCGCGCCCAGGGCGCCGTGACCCAGTTCAGCGAAGCCCCGGCGCGCGAGGAAGCACTGTTCATCATGATTCGCGCCTACGACAAGCTGGGCATGTTCGACCTGCGCGACGACACGCAGCGCATCTTCACCATGAACTACCCGAACAGCCGCTTCATGGGCGGCAAGGGTTCGGGCGACGCGCCGTGGTGGAAGTTCTGGGCCAAGGCCGGCCCGAAACCGGCGCCGAAAGACGCCGTGCAGTAACAACAGTGCCCGCGGAAGCGGGCTTTTTTTCGCGCCCCCGGCCCAAAATTAGGGGTCAGAGCACATTTCCGATCAATGTCCGGCGACCAGTTGCTCTGGCAACGCTCTGCGCGCGTGCACGCCCTCCATGGACGTTCGCGCGCGGCGCCACGCGCAGAACTTGCTTCGCGGACCTTGCGCAATAAAGTGCTCTGACCCCGAATTTTTCGAAGTCGTCAGCCTTCGATGCGCCGGCGGAACACCCAGGATTTGTCCGTCGACACGGCCTCGTCGTACGCATACCCGTCCACGTCGAAGTCCTTCAGGCGCTCGACGTCCGTGATGCCCTGCTCGGCCGCATGGCGCGCCATCATCCCGCGCGCCCGCTTGGCGAAGAACGAGATGATCTTGTACTTGCCGTTCTTCCAGTCTTCGAACACGGGCGTGACCACGGGCACGTCCAGCAGCTTCGGCTTGACGGACTTGAAGTATTCTTCGGACGCGAGGTTCACGAGGACCGGCGCGCCCGCCTCCTTCAGGTCCGCGTTCAGCGCGGCCGTCACCCGGTCGCCCCAGAAGGCATACAAATCCTTGCCGCGCGGGTTCGCGAGGCGCGTGCCCATCTCCAGGCGGTACGGATGCATGGCGTCCAGCGGTCGCAGCACGCCGTACAGGCCCGACAGGATGCGCACGCGGTCGCGCACATAACCGAGCGCCTGCTTGCCGAGCGTGCGCGCAGCCAGGCCCGTATAGACGTCGCCGTCGAACGACATGATGGCCTGGCGCGCGGCGGCGTGGTCCGGGTGCCAGTCGGCGTAACGGGTCACGTTCAGCACCGACAGCTGGTCCGAGATCGCCATCAGCGCGCCGATCTCGGCCGGCGATTTCGGCTTGAGAACGCGGATCAATTCGGCGGCATCGTCGATGAAGCGGGGCGTCGAGCGCTCCTGCGTGGTGGGTGGCGATTCGAGGTCGAGGGACTTGGCGGGCGAGAGAACGATCAGCATTTAGTTATGAAACACGTACAGCGGGTAAAATTGCTGACATGATACCTGCTTCAGCGAAACCCATCGTCATCGACACCAACGTCTGCCTCGACCTGTTCGTTTTCCGCGACCCGCGCTGGGCGCCCCTGCTTGCCGCGCTCGAATCCGGCAAGGTGCGCGCCGTCACCCGCGCCGATTGCCGCGACGAATACCGGATCGTGCTGCATTATTCGCACCTGCCGCTCGACGACAGCACCCGGCCGCAGGCGGAGGCCGCCTTCGACGCCCTGATCGAGGTCGTGGCGCCGACATCGCGCGCGCTGCGCCTGCCCGTCTGCACGGACCGCGACGACCAGAAATTCCTCGAGATCGCGCGCGACGCCGATGCCGCCGTCCTCGTCACGAAGGACAAGGCGTTGTTGAAACTGGCCCGCCGCGCCGCGCGCGAGAACCTCTTCCGCATCATGACGCCCGACGCCTGGATCAAGACCGAGGCCCCGGCAGCCCCATCCAACCTGTACGCACCATGACCACACCCGTCCTGCAATCGCGCCTGCCGGCCGTCGGCACCACCGTGTTCACCCTGATGTCCGCGCTCGCGGGCGAGCACGGCGCCGTCAACCTGGGCCAGGGCTTCCCCGACTTCGACTGCGATCCGCGCCTGCTGGACGCGGTCGATGCCGCCATGCGCGCGGGTCACAACCAGTACGCGCCGATGACCGGCCTGCCCGTGCTGCGCGACGCCGTCGCCGCCAAGCTGGCCGCACTGTACGGCCACGCCTACGATGCCAGCGCCGAGATCACGGTCACGGCCGGCGCCACGCAAGGCATCATCACGGCGATCCTGTGCGCCGTGCATCCGGGCGACGAAGTCATCGTCATCGAGCCCTGCTACGACAGCTACCAGCCGTCGATCACCCTGGCCGGCGGCGTGCCGGTGCCCGTCGCGATGCGCGTGGACGCGGGCGGCTACAGCGTGCCGTGGGACGCCGTCGCGGCGGCCGTCACGCCCAGGACCCGGATGATCGTCGTGAACACGCCGCACAACCCCACGGGCACGATCCTGCGCCGGGCCGACCTCGATTCGCTGGCTGCCATTGTCGAAGGGACCGATATCCTGATCCTGTCGGACGAGGTGTACGAGCATATGGTCTACGACGGCCAGCCGCACGCGTCGGTGAGCCGCCATCCCATGCTGGCGGAGCGCGCGTTCGTCGTGTCGAGCTTCGGCAAGACATACCACGTGACGGGCTGGAAGGTGGGCTACGTGGCCGCGCCGGCGCCGTTGATGGCGGAATTCCGCAAGGTCCACCAGTACAACGTCTTCAGCGTGAACACGCCGATGCAGGCCGGCCTGGCCGCCTTCATGCGCGACCCGGCGCCGTGGCGCGACCTGCCCGCGTTCTACCAGCGCAAGCGCGACCTGTTCCGCGCGGGGCTGGCGCACACGCGGTTCACGCTGCTGCCGGCGGACGGCACGTATTTCCAGTGCGTGCGCTACGACGGGATTTCGGACCTGGGCGAATCGGAATTCGCGCAGTGGCTCACGCGCGAGATCAAGGTGGCCGCGATTCCGGTGTCGGCCTTTTACAGCAAGCCGACGGAGTCCGGCATCGTGCGGTTCTGCTTTGCGAAAAAGGACGAGACGCTGAACGGCGCCCTGGAGCGGTTGGCGACAGTGTGACGCGGGCTCAGTGCGAGAGCTGCTGGATGCGGCGCTCCACGAACCCCTGCAATTCCTGCGACAACCCGCCGCCGGCGCGCGCCCGCTGGAACGCGTCGAGCGCCTCGCCGTTGCGTTTCTCGGCCTGCAGCGAGATGCCGAGGCCCATCCACCACACACCGTTCGACGGCACCGCGCGCACGGCCTGGTGATACTGCTCGGCCGCCTCGCGGTGACGCTGCTGGCGGGCCAGCGCGGCCGCCAGGAAGGCGTGGTAGTCGGCGTCGTTGCCCGCGTACGGCAAGGTGCGCATCAGGGTGTCGATGCCGTTGCCGCCACGCTCGATCTGCAAGCGCGCCAGCAGCATCGCCATCGCGGGCTGGCGCGGGTCCAGGGTGAGGCCCAGCTGCAGCTGGCGCATCGCCTCGTCGTTGCGGTTCGCCTCGATCAGCAGGCCGACCAGGGTCTGGCGCGCCGCTTCGTGCGTCGGTTCGTATTTCAGCGCCTGCTCGAGCGCCGCGACGGTCTCGATCATGCGGCCTTCCTGCAGGCTCGCCAGTGCGCGCCGGTATTCGCCTTCCGCGCGCTGGGCGCCCGTCTCCTGGCGGCCCTGGGCGTTGAG
>NZ_JBKYMO010000382.1:0-5423 GCF_047302915.1 Massilia sp. CT11-108
GCCGTGCGGCCGGCCTGGTCGCCACGGCCGAGCGCACGCTGGGCAACGACACGAGCATCGCGGCGATGGTGGCGCGCGGCATGGGCTGGTCGATCCTGCCGCGCCTCGCGACGTATCCCGAACCGGACGAGGTGCGCGTGCTGCCGCTGCCGATCCCGGCACGCCGCCAGTTCGCGCTGGCGGGAGCGCGCGATACGATGCGCAGCGCGCGCGTCAAGGCCGTGCTGGACGTGCTGCGCGACCGCCGGCTGCTGGCGGCCACGCGCGCGCACCAGGCGGGCATCCTGCATTGTCCATGACCTCCGAGGTCATGCCGGCATGACCTCGCACGTGATTGAGCGCGCCGCGTTCGATCGCCACACTGTGGTCTCCAACAACGCAGGAGACCACCATGTCCGACCAGATCCTCAAGGCCCAGGTCCTCAAAGCCCACGCACTGCGCGCATTGCACACGCCAAGCGCGCCGCTCGTCCTCTTCAACTGCTGGGATGCCGGCAGCGCCAAGGCCATCGCCGCCGCCGGCGCCCAGGCCATCGCCACCGCCAGCTGGGCCGTCGCCGCCGCCAACGGTTACGAGGACGGCGAACACGTGCCCCGTGACCTGGCCATTGCCAACATCGCACGCATCGCCCGCGCCGTCGCCTTGCCCGTGACCGTCGACCTGGAACGCGGCTATGGCGCCACGCCGATCGAGGTCGCCGACACCGTCACGCAAGCGATCCGCGCCGGCGCCGTCGGCTGCAACCTCGAAGACGGCATCGCGGCCGGCGGCCTGCGCGATCCCGGCGAACAGGCCCTGCGCCTGCAAGCGGCACGCGACGCCGCCGACGGGATCGACGTCCCGCTCTTCATCAATGCCCGCACGGACGGCTTCCTGCTCGCGGCACCGGGCGATCACGACGACGCCCTGCTCGACGCCACGCTGGCGCGCGCCCGCGTGTACGCCGCGCACGGCGCGGATGGCCTGTTCGTGCCGGGCCTCGTCGATGCGGCGCTGATCGAACGGCTCGTGCAGGCATCGCCCCTGCCCGTCAACCTGATGGCCGCCGCCGGCACGCCACCCCTGGCCACGTTGCGCGCCCTCGGCGTCGCGCGCCTGAGCCACGGCCCCGGCCCGTACCTGCAGGCGATGCGCGCACTGGAAGACGCCGCGCGCGGCGTCGCCGCATGATGCCGGCCCGGCTCGCGCTCGCGGCGGCGCTCATGCTGTCCTCCGCATTCACCGCGGCATCCGACCACCTGGATTCGCCGAAGGTCATCGCGGACCCGCGCGTTGACATCGGCGACATCTACGCGTGGACGTCGGCCGACGGCCGCCGGCTGAATCTCGTGATGACCATCGTCGGCCACGCGCTCGACAGGAATGCGGAATACGCGTTCCACATCGACAGCGGCCCGCGCTTTCCCGACACGACGGCCCGCACCGACATCGTGTGCCGCTTCCCATCGAAGACGCAGGCGGACTGCCTGATCGGCCGCGACGAAACCATCCAGGGCGACCCGGGCCGGCTGGCGGGACTCGCGAGCGCGAGCGGCCGCAGCCGGCTGTTCGCGGGCCTGCGCGACGACCCGTTCTTCAACAACGTGAAGGGTTCGCGCGCCGCGTTCGACCTGGCCGCGGCGACGCTCCCTCGCGTGGCGCGCGATGCGGCGGGCTGTCCCGCGTACACGCCGGCGCAGACGGCCGCGATCCTCGACCAGTGGCGCCACACGGATGGCGGCCCCGCCCGCAACTTCCTCGCGGGCTGGACGCCGATGGCGATCGTGCTCGAGGTCGACCTCGGCCTCGTCAACCGCGGCGGCCCCGTGCTGGCGGTGTGGGCCGATACGCTCGTCGACGACGTCCGCATCGACCGCATGGGCCGGCCGCTGACGGGCAACGGCCTGCTCGCGCACCTGGGCAGCGACGAGGACGCCGACGCCTACAAGCTCCGCTACAACGCGGCGACACCGGACACGGCGGCCGAATTCGTGCCCGTCATCGCAAAGTCGCTCGCGCTGTACGACGGCTACGACGGCCGCTGCGGCAACCAGCTCATGATCGACGCCGCCGCGCCGCCCGGGCAGCGCTACCTGCCGCTGGCCCGGTTGCTGGCCGACGACCGGCTGTGGGTCGACAGCGCGGTCACCACGTGCACGCGGCTGTTCGGCGTGGAGCTCGGGCAGCGAGACTGCGGCGGCCGGACACTCCATTACGACGCGGTGAACGTGTACCGCTCGCTGCTCGCCGGCGGCATGAACGATGCCGTCACGGACGGCGTGCGCGCGGACGACCAGCCGCACTCGGACACGGTGTTCCCGTTCCTATGAGGGTGTGCCTGTTCCTCATCCTGTGCCTGTGCATGAATGCCCGCGCACACGACTTCTGGGTCAATCCGGACAGCTTCGTCGTGTCGGTGGGCGCCAGCACCGCCTTGAGCATGCAGGTGGGCCACGGCGACGCGCGCCGCACGTCGATGATCCCGTCGCGCCGCATCCAGCGCTTCGCCGCATGGACGCCGGCCGGCGAGGTCATCGACTTGCGCAACGACGGCAGGCTCGCGCCCGCGGAGCCGGGCCTGCATCTGCTGGTACTGGAAACGGACGCGGACGCGCTGAGCCATCTGCCGGCCGACCGGTTCGACGCCTACGTGCGGGAAGAGGGTTTGTGGCCCGCGGCGGCCGCGCGCGGACGCGATGTCTTCGAACGTTACCGGCGCGTGGCGAAGGCGCTCGTGCAGGCCGGCGCGCCCGGCGAAGGCAGCCAGGACCTGGCCATGAAGCGCCTCGGCCTGCCGCTGGAAATCGTGTTGATGACATCGCCGTCGGACGGCGGCATGCTGACGGCGCAAGTCATCTTCAAAGGCTGTCCGTTGCGGCGCGCACTAGTAAAACTGACGGACCTCGACCACGACGCGCAGCCCGTCGCCGCGCAGGTCACGGATGGCGAAGGCCTCGTGCGGCTGCATCGTCCGCCGCCGGGCCACTGGCTGCTGAACGTCGTGTGGACCACGCCGCTGGACGGTGACGAAGGCATCGACTACGACACGATCTTTTCGAGCCTGTCCTTCGGGATCGACCCATGACCTCGGACGTCATGGCCCGGCGCCGCGCGGCCGGGTTATCATCGGCGGATGACGCCTCTCGACCTCGCCCCCGTCCCCGTCGGCCTGCTCCTGCGCGAATGGCGCGCGGCGCGGCGCCTGAGCCAGCTCGACCTGTCGCTGGACGCGAACATCTCCGCCCGCCACCTCAGCTGCATCGAAACGGGCAAGGCGCAGCCCAGCAGGACGCTGCTGATGCGCCTGGCCGACGTGCTGGACATGCCGCTGCGCGAACGTAACGCGCTGCTTCGCGCGGGCGGTTATGCGCCGAGCTATCCGGAGACGGGGCTCGACACGCCGGCCATGGGCCGCATCAACCAGGCGATCGATTTCATCCTGCGCCAGCAGGAACCGTATCCCGCATTCCTCATGAACCGGCACTGGGACATCCTCGCGACGAACCAGGCGGCGCAGCGCGTGAACGGTTTCGTGCTCGACGGGCGGGCGAGCAGGCACGCGAACATGCTGCGCGCCGTGTTCGATCCGGACGACCTGCGGGGCGCGCTGGCGAACTGGGACGACGTGGGCGGCACGCTGATCGGCCACCTGCACGCACTGGTCGCGGGGTCGCCGACGGATACGAAGGCGCGGGCGCTGCTGGACGAGATCCTCGCGTATCCGAACGTGCCGTCGCGCTGGCGGCTGCGCGACCTCGATACGCCGCCGGCGCCGCTGCTGACGACGGAATTCCGTCACCGCGGCGTGACGCTGAGCTTCTTTTCGACGATCACGACGTTCGGCACGCCGCGCGACGTCACCATCGACGGGCTGCACATCGAATCGTGCTTTCCGATGGACGAGGCGACGGCGCAGTTCTGCCGCCAGCTCGGCGGCTGAAATCCGTCAGACGAGCAGCGCGCCGCCCATCGACGCGGCGATCTCCGACGCTTCCTCGATCATGCGCTGGAGGGTTTCCTCGTCCAGCAGGTAGTCGAGCGCGCTCTCGCTGTGTTCGGGCAAGGGTGCGCGCGCCGTGCCGAGCGGCGACGGCACGCTGGCGTACATGTTCGCCAGCAGCAGCGTGTCGAGCAGCGAAGCGGGCGGCATGTGCAGCCAGGCGCCGCGCAGCTCGAAGATCGCCTCGGCGACTGGATCGGGCAGCGCCAGCTTGCGCGCCACTTCGCGCGTGACGACGTCCTCGCACAGCTCGGCCCATTTTTCCGGATCGTCGTCCAGCAGGCCCGGGAAGCCGTCGGCGCGCGACAGCAGGTAAAAGCCGCCGACCTCGTGGACGATGCCGGCGAACATCGCCGTGTCCGGATTGACGAAGGTAACGTGGTGCGCGAACACATGGGCCAGCGCGGCGACCTGCACCGTGTGTTCCCACAGCTGCTCGGCCTTGGCGCGCAGGTCCGGATCCTCGATGCGGGCGCCGAACTGGCGCACGACGAGGCTGGCGACGAGCATCTGCAGGTTGCGGTAGCCGACCCGCGTCACGGCCGAGCGCACGTTGGTGACGGGACGCCCGCTCGTGTTGAACGTCGAGGAATTGGCCAGCGCCACCGTGCGCGCCGCCAGCTGCGGCTCGCCCAGTACGAGGCGGATCGCGTCCTCCAGGTGGCAATCGGGATCGTTGAGCGCGTGCTGCAGGCGCAGCACCGCGTTCACGCTGGTCGGGAAGGAAATCTCACCGCGCGCCGCCTGGGCGGCGATGGTTCCAAAAGCTTCGAGTCTGTTCACGGCCGCGATTATACCGTGCCGTATCCAACGTAAATGCGTTTCCGGCGGCTTCGTGACAACTTGTGGTAGATCAGCAAAAAAAACGGCCCGCCAACTTCGGCGGGCCGCAGAGGGGCAGAAAGTGGTATGGCTTATTTGACCTTGATGGCGCTCTTGACGCTGGCTACGCCGTCGACGCCCTTCGCGACTTTCACAGCCTTGTCGGCCTGTTCCTTCGAATTCACGAAGCCGCTGAGCATCACGACGCCCTTTTCCGTCTCGACATGGATGCCGAGCGAATCGAGGTTCGGTTCCTTGACGAGGCCGGCCTTCACCTTGGTGGTGATGGCGGTATCGGAGGCGGCCACGCGGGTCTTGCCGGCGGCATTGCGGGTCTTGTCGACCGTCTGGTCGCCGGTGCGGTCCATCGCGTTGTCGGTCTTCTGGGCAACGGTCGAACCGGCCTCCTTCGTCTTCTCGACGGCCGAGTGCGCTACTTCCTTCGTCTTTTCAGCAACTGTCGCGGCCGCGGCCTTCACTTTGTCGCCCGCGGTCGCGGCAGTGTCGCGCGTCTTTGATGCCGCATCCGCAGCGGTGTCGCGCACGGCCGACGGTTTCGTTTCGACGAGGCAACCCGTCTTTGCATCGGCGCCCATCTGCGCACACTTGTCGACGGCGGCC